>JABHZW010000044.1 GCA_018656005.1 Candidatus Pseudelusimicrobium marinum
AAAATTAAAAGTAAAGTTAGGGGTAGACCCAACTTCAGCAGATCTTCATTTGGGGCATAGTGTAGTTTTAAATATGCTAAAAATGTTTCAAGATTTGGGGCATACAGCAGTGCTTATTATCGGCGATTTCACCGCTTCCGTAGGAGATCCTTCTGGCAGAGATAAAACCCGTCCAGTACTAACTCCCAAAGAAATTAAAAAGAATGCTGAAACCTATAAAAAACAAGCCTTCAAAATTTTAGATAAAAAGAAAACCAAAATAGAATATAACTCCAAATGGTTGAAACCATTTGCTCAAGAAGAAATGTTAAATACACTTTCAAATTTAACACTATCGCAAATGATTGAAAGGGACGACTTTAAAAAACGAATGAAATCAGGCACTCCGATTTCTATGTTGGAAATTTTGTATAGTCTGTTTCAAGCACAAGATAGCGTTGCAGTGAAAGCTGATATAGAACTTGGCGGTACAGACCAAATTTTCAATCTTCTTATGGGTCGTGCGGTGCAAAAACAAAACGGACAAGATAGTCAGATAGTAATAACTGTGCCACTTTTGGTTGGTACAGATGGCGTTAAAAAAATGTCTAAAACTTATGACAACTTTATTGCTGTAAACGATTCTGCCAAAGACATATTTGGTAAAATAATGTCAATTTCAGATGATATAATGCTAGATTATTATAAGATTTTAACAATAGAAAATCTTGAAGAAATTAAAAAACTTCATCCAATGAAAGCTAAAAAACATCTTGCAATGTTAATTGTTGAAAGGTTCCATGGTACAGAACAGGCAGAAGAAGAATTGGCTAATTTTGAAAAAGTATTTTCCAAAAAACAAAATCCAGATGATATAAAAAGTTTTAAAGCAAATAGCGAAGTATTAACATCGCAAATAATATTTGAAGCTGGTATGGCTAAAAGTAAAAACGAAGCAAGACGATTAATATTACAAAATGCCGTTAAATTAAACGAGCAAAAACTTACCAAAGACGAAATTTTAAACTTTAAAAACGGAGATATACTACAAGTTGGCAGACGAAACTTCGTTAAACTTGTTAAATAATTAAAATGAGTAAATATTTCAAAGTATTATCTGTATCGTTTACATTAGTTTTTTTGTTAATAATATATTTCTATTTTATTGACAGTGGTTCCAAAGCTGTGTTTCAGGTAGAACCTAATCAAACTGGTACTCAAATAGCCAAAAACTTAAAAGAAAAGGGAATTATAGACAGCGAGCTATGGTTTCGTGCAATATTAAAAGCTACTGGTAATGCAAAAAATTTAAAAGCAGGTAAATATACATTAAATAAAAATATTTCTAGCGAGGAAGCACTTTGGGTTTTGCTAAACCAAAATGGCGACGAAGTTTTTAAAATAACTTTGCTTGAAGGTTATAGGGCAGAGGAAATCGCAGAGCAACTTTCCAAATATAATATAACCGATCCGCATGAATTTTTACGCCTCGTAAAACAGCAAAATTTAGAGGGCAAACTATTCCCCTCCACCTATAATTTTTTAGAACAAATGCAACCGCAAAAAGTTATAGATATGATGATGACAGAATTTAATAATCAGACAAATAAATTGTTGGATTCGGCTATGTGTCCGCTTGGGCTATCTAAGGAAGAGGTGATAACTCTTGCATCTATTGTGGAAAGAGAAGCTGTTCATGACGAGGAACGAGCAAAAATAGCGTCTGTTTACCTAAATCGGCTTGAAATAGGTAAGAGGTTGCAAGCCGACCCTACCGTTCAATATGCCTTAGGTTATAATGTGAGGCAGGATAAATATTGGAAAAAGAATGTGAATTTTAGGGATTTGACAATAAAATCTCCCTACAATACCTATCGAAACAAAGGGCTTCCACCCTCGCCGATATGTAATCCGGGATATAAAAGTATAAAGGCGGTTTTGCAACCTGAACCAAATTTTAGGGCTTTGTATTTTGTGGCGGATATCGACGGCAGTCATGTGTTTAGTGAGACATATCATCAGCATTTAAAAAACATAAAACAAATTAAGAAGAATAAATAAGAAAAATAAAAAAATGTCATTGCGGACTTGATCCGCAATCTAGTTTTTTTATATTTTATTAAGGAATTCTCTTATTCCTTCTCTGCCTGTATAACCAGTTCTACCAAGTTCCTTTTCGGTAATAATTTTTTCAATTTCATTTGCTACGAATTTGAAATCATCATCAGACCAACCCAAAGGATAAATTTTAAATGTTTCTTTTAAAGATTTTTGTAAATCTTTTTCACCAGGTTTTTTTATAATATTTTTTACATTTCTATGCTTATAGACGAACCATTTACCAACATTTGGATATATTTCATTAGTCCAATAGCTTTTGAAAAATAAAATATAAGCTTCTCTTTGTGAACCAATGTTTTGGTTTTGATTTATAAGTTTGGTCGCTTTCATTATATCTAGACCAACATATCCATTTTTTATAATAATATCTCTATCTTGGCTAGATAGTCCAAGCATTGCCAAAAGATCTGCTTGTGCTTCTAGCATATAATAAGATATGAAACCATCCTCGAAAGATAATTTTTTTATAAACTTATAGTATTTTTTGTTAGAAAATTGCAAAATATGAGTTCCTTCGTGTAAGAAAAGTCTTCCCACTATTTGGTTGAAGTGAGATTTTTCATCTTCCTCGTTTAATTCAATATATCTTGGTATTTCTAAATTCAAGCTTGATTCAGATGCTTTAGCTCCAGGTTGAATACACGCACCAGCAGAATAAAGGGTACAAGTTAATTTTAAAAATACATTAATATCAATATTATTGTCTAAAACAGTATTTTCTATAGTTTGATAAATATCATTATTAGTTTGCTCAAAATAATTAAACATATTGTTAAGAGCATAAACTACATCTTCTTCCTCTTCAAAGGATACTTTTACTGGTTGGGATCCTTCTTCTCCTTTTTGATACCTTCTATAGAAATCTCTATCTTTAATAAAAGCAATATCCTCGTCAGATAGTTCCTCATCTTTATTTTTTGAAAATCCTAAATAATATTGAACTGTGATATTTATTCCTTTGTCAGAAACAAATTTTTCTTTTTCATTATTAAATGCACTATCAATTGCTGGATCAATTTTCAAATCTTTTGCTTCCTGTGCATTTATGTTTATTGTAAAAGATACTAATAATGCCATTGCGAATATGTTAACCATTATTTTTTTCATTATTTTATTTCTCCTAGATTTCTTTTGCAATGTGGTTTGCTATTTTTGTCGCCGATTTGCATGGCTTTGGTAATAATAAATTATCGTAGTTTTGACCCATCTTTAAAAGATTTTCTTTGTAAATTAAATCTTTTAACTCGTCATAAATATTTTTTTCTAAATCGTCATTTTGTGAAACTAATCTTGCGCATCCAAAGGACGCTATAATTTTTGCATTTTCATACTGATGATTATTAGTCGCAAAAGGATATGGCACTAAAATTGCTGGTTTTCTTAAGGCAATAAGTTCAGATACCGTGCTTGCACCCGCCCTAGATACTACTAAATCTGCTTTAGCCATATATGTGTGAATATCCTCTGTATATTCCAAAACTTTTACCCGTTTGGAATTTGTATATTCCTTTTTAATTTCTTTATAACCAAGCTGACCGGTAACATGTATAAAACGAGTATTTTTTAGTTTTTGTTCGCGAACTATATGTATCATCGCATTATTTATACCGCTTGCACCCTGACTGCCACCAAATATTAAAACCGTTTTGTTGGTAGATTTTTTTGGCGGTTTTTGAGTTTCTTCATCGCAAAATTCTTTTCTTACGGGTGTGCCGACAAGTTCTGCATTATCTAGTTTTTCTACAATTGGTAAACCTAAGAAAAGAATTTTGCAATGTTTTAAAGCCAACTTATTTACTAAACCTATTTTCGAATTTGCCTCGTGCAAATAAATATTTATTTTTTTTATTTTAGCCCAAAACACAAATGGAAACGATACATATCCCCCCATTGCAAGTACAGCATTTGGCTTATAATCATCTATAAGATTTTTAGCCATTTTTATGGATTGAACTAATTTTATTATAAATTTTATATATCTTCTTAAATCAAATTCTCTTGGCAAACCTACTAAACTTATATCTGTATAGTTTAATCCTTCTTTTTCTAGTTTATCCTCGGCGGATTTGCTTTTTTTAATTACAAATAAAACTTCATAACCTTTACTAATAAGTTCTTTACCAATTGCATATCCTGGATAAAAATGCCCGCCAGTGCCACCAGAGGCTATAATTATTTTCTTTTTATTTGATGATTTATTAGTCATAAAATTTTCTCCGCCCTCTTTGCACTTTTTGATACGACGCACTAACTTCTAAAGAAGCCGTGTTTAGTAAAATACCAACCATCGCAAGAGTTATTAGGATAGACGATCCACCATAAGAAAAAAATGGTAACGGTAAACCTTTTGTAGGTACAAGTCCAAGTGCAACCACCATATTAAAAAATGCCTGAAATATTATTGTGGTAGTTATACCAAAAATTAAAAGCGAATTATAATTATCTTTCGCAGCTTTGGCAAGTGTTATACCTCTACATAAAAATGCACAAAATAGAGCTATTAAACCAAACATCATTATCATACCTGCTTCTTCTGCCATTATCGAAAATATAAAATCTGTATGTGCCGCTGGCAAATATTCCATTTTTATTTGCGAATTACCTAACCCTTTACCGAACCATCCACCAGAACCAATAGCCAAAGAACTTTGTACCAACTGATATCCAGCTTCCCGAGAAGTACCTTCAGGAGATAAAAATGCAAAAATCCGCTCTATTCTATAGGGATATTTAATAATAAGATACGCCACAGCACACATTGCCCCTGCTAACAAACTTAATATATAGCGGATTTTTGCTCCCGCTACATAGATCATCATAATAAAGATACCAAACATTAAAGTTGGTGTTCCGAGGTCTGGTGCTTTGGAAATTAGGGCAAGTGTGATAAGTACAACTATCAGTGCTGGGATAAGCGGTTTATAACTTTTATTAATTTTACCGGCTACATTATTTAGAAAATGTGCTAAATAAATTATCAAAGCAAGTTTTGCAATTTCTGAAGGTTGAATATTGATTGGTCCAAGAGATATCCATCTATGCACATTGGCTACAGGCGATGTAAATAAAGGGATAATAAGCAAAATCCAAGTAATTATCATAATGTATGCAGGGCTTATTTTTTTTTGAATTTTATGATAATATTGTGATAAAAATCCCATTAAAATTAAACCAACAAAAACAAATAGTAATTGACGAGAAAAGAAGTAAGTAGAATCTTTAAAAGCACTTGACGAATATGTAAAAATTAAACCAAAACAAACAAAAATAAGTGTGAAAATAATTATAGGATAATCCACTTTTATAAAACCAGGAAGCCCTTTTTTGCTACTTTTAGCAAACTGTTTTTTTGATGCATTAAAATTGTTCTGATTGAAATAATTACCCATGTGTTCTACCTTATTTCTTTTATTGTCATTCTGAGCGAAACGAAGTGAAGCCGAAGAATCTTTGTCTTTAACTTCACACTATAATACCAAGATCTTTCGACTTCGGCTAAAGCCTTCGCTCAAGATGACAAATAATTTTTCTACCTTATTTTAAGCGATGCTAATGCAAGTAACATAAGCAGTATGCCGACAATCCAAAACCTAATTATAACCTTTGGTTCTGCCAGTCCTTTAAGTTCAAAATGATGATGCAAAGGTGCCATTTTAAATAATCTTTTACCACCACTATATTTAAAATATCCCACCTGTAGTATCACAGACAATGTCTCTGCAACAAATATCCCCCCAACTATTGGGAGTATAAGTTCTTGTCTTACACAAATTGCTGTTGTGCCTAATATCCCACCTAAAAATAAAGAGCTGGTATCGCCCATAAAAACTTCTGCAGGATAAGAATTAAACCATAAGAACCCAAGACATGCACCAATTAATGCACCCATAAATACGGCTATTTCTCCACTACCTGCTACGGGGATAATTTTTAAATATTCTGCAAAATTCATATTACCAGCAAGGTATGCAAATATTGCATAAGTGGCAACACATAAAATCATACTACCGGCTGCCAAACCGTCCAAGCCGTCTGTAAAATTAACTGCATTGGAAGAACCTACAATTATCAAAAGTTGAAGTACTGCATAAAAAATACCTAAGTTTATAAAAACACCGCTCATATAAGGCACACTTATTGATGAAAAGAAATCTGGGTTTGGTGGATACATTGTAAAATATCCCACAACAACACTTGCTGTAAAAATTTGAATTATAAGTTTCTTGCCAGCAGAGACACCATTAGGATCTTTTTTTACAAGTTTGGTATAGTCGTCGATAATACCAATAATTGCAAGCATAATAGTTACAAAAGCTAAAACCCAAATAAATCTGTTATCTAGTCTTGCCCAAAGAAGTACGGTGGTTAAAAGTGAAATTAAAATCATCACCCCGCCCATAGTTGGGGTGCCGTGTTTGGATAGGTGGGTGCTTGGACCGTCTTGTCTTTGAATTTGACCTATTTTGTAATGTCTTAATTTCTTTATAATTTTTGGACCAATAATAAAACAGAGGATAATTGCCGTAATAATAGCACCACCCGTTCTAAAGGTTATGTATTGAAAAAGGTTGAAGAAACCATAGTCTTCTTTTAAAAGCGAAAGATAGTATAACATTAAACCTCCGTTTAAATGATTATTATGTATCTATTATATTAAATTTAATATATTTTCAAAGCCCAAACTTCTTGATGCTTTAATTAAACAGATACTTTCTGAAGATATTAATTTTTTAAGTTCGTCTATCCATTGGTTATAATCCTCTGAATAAAAGGCATTTTTATTTAGTTTTTTAAGTTCTTCGTAAGTGTACTTAATATCTTTCCCCGCTAAGAAAATATGTTCTACCCCGCTGTTAGCTATTTGTGTTGCTAGTTCTTTATGATATTTTTCTGAATAATTACCAAGTTCGTTCATATCGCCTAAAACTGCTATTTTTGTTTTGTGTGGTTTTTTAGATAATATTTCTAATGCCACAGCCATACTATCTGGGTTGGCATTGTAGCAGTCTAGTAAGATGTCTGTATTATTGTGTGAAATTAGTTCAAGACGCATAGGCATTGGTTTGAAATTTTTTATTCCATTTTCTATTTTTTCAAAACTTAAGCCCATAAGAAAACCTGCCAAACATGCCGAAGCGATATTTAGTTTATCGTGATGATGTAAATTTAGGTTTATGGAATATACTTTGTTTTCGTATTCAAACTGGAATGTTTCTTGGCTTTCTAAAATCTTAAGATCTGCATCTTTATTTGTGCCAAACGATTTGGTTTTTATTTTAAATTTATTTGGGATATCTGCAAGCAATTTATCGTCTGCATTATAAATTAATATGCCGTCTTCTTTTATATGGTTTATAAGTTCTGTTTTAGTTTTATAAGTGTTTTCTAAATTTTCAAATTTACCGATATGTGCTGGCGATATATTTGTTATTATTCCAATATCTGGTTTGGCAAGTTCTGCGATTTCTGCGATGTCGCCAAGTTTTGATGCACCAAGTTCAAAGATGC
Organism: Candidatus Pseudelusimicrobium marinum; assembly: GCA_018656005.1. GTDB lineage: Bacteria > Elusimicrobiota > Elusimicrobia > Elusimicrobiales > Elusimicrobiaceae > Pseudelusimicrobium > Pseudelusimicrobium marinum. The sequence goes on from JABHZW010000044.1 coordinate 7,609, forward strand.
CAAACTTGTGCGAATCGTTAATTTCTAGTAAAGATAGTGGCAAGCCAATTTGATTATTAAGATTCCCCTTATTCGCACAAGTTTGGCTTTCTTGATTTAAAATTTCTAGCAAAATCTGTTTAGTTGTACTTTTACCATTAGAACCTGTTATAGCTACTATTTTAATATCGTGGCTGTCTCTATTAAATTTAGCTAGCCTCTGAAGTGCAACTAGGGTATCTTTAACTTTTATTATGGATGTATCTTTGCCAGTATCTACATTATGGCTTGAAATTATTAATTTAGCACCGTTTTCAATAGCTTGTGGTATGAAACTATGCCCGTCGAAATTTTCGCCCAAAATAGCCCAAAAACAAGCCCCCACAATTTTTTTGGAATTTGTAGAAAATTCACTAAAAATTTCGACGGGCATATCATTAATCAAATCGCCGTCAATAATTTCTGCAAGTTTTTTATAGCTTAAATTAAGTTTCATAATTTATAATACCTGTTGATCTTGTGGCACTGATTCTAAATTTAGCACAGCACTTGCCATATCTCTAAATGCAGGCGATGCTGATTGGCTGGCATAACTTGTCGTCTTTGGATTATCCAAAATAACAAGCACAGTGTATCTTGGTTTTTCTGCTGGCACAAACCCTGCAAAAGAAACTGTGTGATGTTTTTCAGAATATTTGCCTTGTAAGAATTTTTCACTAGTTCCTGTTTTACCGGCTGTGGAATATCCTTCAATTTTCGCTTGCACACCTGTTCCACCTTCTACAACTTTTATAAGCAAAATTTTCATAAGTTCAGCGGTTGACGGACTTATTACTTTTCTTATTTTGGTTGGTTTATTTTTTTCTATAACTCTGCCTTTATGGTTTGTAATTTTACTTACAATGTATGGTTGCATTAGCGTGCCACCATTAGCTATCGCCGTATATGCTGTTATTAGTTGGATAGGTGTTACCGATAATCCGTGTCCAAAAGCTAAGGTAGCTTTGTCTATTTTGTACCACTTTTTCCAACTTCTTAAAATGCCATTTGGTTCTGCAGGAAACGAGATTGCAGTTTTTATACCAAAGCCAAATGCTTTTATATACTCGTAAAAATCTTTAGAATCCATTTTCAAAGCTATTTTACCAGCTCCTATATTGGAACTTTCAGACAACACTTCTGGTACAGTTAAATAACCATGTTCTGCTTTATGCACATCTCGTACAAAAACGCCTGGTGTTACTTCCCACTTACCTTCTTTTTCACATTGAATGGAATCTGTAATTTTAATAGTATTGGTATCTAATGCAGCCGCAAAAGTTATTGCTTTAAATGTTGAACCTGGTTCATATGTCCACTGAAAAGCCATCGCCTGACCATTAGTTTTTGGATTAGATGCCAATGCTAAAATTTCTGCTGTTTTGGTATCTTGTACAAGCAATACTCCGCCGTCTGCTTCGTTAATATCCGTATATTTATTTAGTATTTTTTCGGCATAGTATTGGATATCTGTATCTATTGTTAAATGGATATCTATAGTAGGTTCGGTTTTATCTGCTGTGGCGTCGTAAATTATATTTCCCTTACGAGATTTTTTGACCTTTTTCTTTTTGATTTTTTTCACAAGTTCTTCATTATAATAAAGTTCTAGTCCCGAAAGTCCCATATTTTTGGAATTTGTGTAGCCAAGTAAATCTATTGCCATATCGTTATAGGGACGGAGGCGAGTATACATAGGAGCAATTTCTATACCGGTTATTCGTTCTTTTTGAAGAGCATATTTTAGAATTTCGTATTCGTCTGGCATTACGGCTTTTTTTATGTAGAAAAAGTTTCCTTTTTCTTTCCATAATTTATTTAATTCTTTTTTTGTGACACCTTTTAATGCGGTTTCTAAAATACTAAAAACTTTGTCTTTATCTTTTATATATTTTTTAGAAATTGCAATTGTGTACGAACGAATAGATTCTGCTAACACATTACCATTCCTATCTAAAAAGCTACCACGAAGTACATCTTGTGAAACTGTGCGAAATACTCTGTCGTGTGTTATGCGAGAAAGTTCTTCGTGTTTTATCGTCTGTAAATAAAATAATTTACCAGCAATTATAACTGCTATTACAATACCAATAAATCCACAAAATTTTGCTCTTCCTTTTAAAATCATTAAATATTTTCCTCTAAAATTATTACTTTACTTGGTTTTGGTAAAGACATTTTTAATTCTTCATTCGCTTTAGTTTCTATATTGCTTAAAGATTGTAATTTTTCAACCTGATAGCGAAGAAATTTATTTCTGTTCTCTTTCCCCCCAACCTGACCTTGAAGCACCGCAGCCTTATAACCTGTGTTTGTTCTCTGGGTTCGCTCTGCTACGATAATTAGCAGGTATACTGTTATGGCTATTATCCATATAATTAGTTTTGCTTTTTTTCTTGTTAAGGGCATATTAAGCTATCCTTTTTATGAGCCGTAATTTGGCACTTTTACTTCTTGGGTTTTGTTTAACTTCTTCCCTGCTGGCCGTTATTACTTTCTTGTTTATTAACTGCCAGTTTTTTGTTTTCTTTAAATCTCTAAAAATATTTTTTACTATTCTATCCTCTAGCGAATGGAAAGTAATAACGGCGATTACCCCGCCAACTTTTATAAAGTTTTTAGCAATATCTATCCCATTTTCAACATTTTCAAGTTCGCTATTAACTTCTATTCTTAATGCCTGAAATGTTTTTGTGGCGGGGTTAATTCTTCCGCCTTGATAAGAAACTTTTTCTATTAAACTTTTAAGTTTTAATGTTGAGTTTATAGGTCTTAATCTTCTTTCTTCTACTATGGCATTTGCTATTTTTTTATAGTTTCTATCTTCGCCATAATTTCTTATAATTTGTTCCAACTTGTCTATATTATAATTGTTTACTATATATTCTGCAGTTAATGTATCCCTGCTATCAAACCGCATATCTAATGGACCATCAAAACGAAAGCTGAACCCTTTTTCTGGATTGTCTAGCTGATACGAGCTTATACCGAAATCAAACAAGATACCATTTATTTCATCGACTTCTTGTTTGATTTCGGTATAACTTTTATTTACAAAAACAACTCTTTTATCGTTGACATTTTTTTTAGCAATTTTTATAGCATCTTTATCTTTATCAAAAGCTATTATTTTTGCTTTGTTGGACAAATGTTTTAAAAATTCTTTGGTATGTCCTCCTAGTCCGACAGTTGCATCTATATAAATGCCGTCCTTATTTGTTATAAGGTTTTTTGTTATTTCTTCAAGTAAAATTGGTTTATGTATCCATTGTGTCATATTAATTATTTCCCAAGCTGTGTCGCCATACATATTCTAAGGACGAAATATCAAAATAAGGCATACCATAAGCTTTAAATAATGCTTGATTAATCTGATTACCTTCTTTTATATATTTACAAAAATTGTAGAACTCGTTAGAGGTTCTCGTTTTTTTAAGATATTCCACCACACTAAAACTTTGTGTGTACCATAGTTTTGCCTCATCGTTAGAAAAGTTTTCTAAGGTTATTGTGGCAAATAAATCGTCTAGCTTTTCAAAGCTTTCGTGGTTGGTTTCTAGGGTATCTTTTACCCATACGGTTTCGTCTGGAAATTCCTTTTGTTGAGCACCAACCGCCACTCCTTCAGATAGCCATAATGGCGATGCTTTAGGTTCAAAAAACGAATCAAAATATATGTGCGACATTTCGTGTAAAGCATATGGCAATACCACAGGACTTTCTATTAGGTATATTGTTCTTCGCACAAGATCCGAACATGCACCAGACCAAAATGGTCTGTTAGTATAGCTTGTATAATCTTCTCTATTACTGAAATATACGATTAACATTTTTTCGTTTTTTCGCATTGTGGCAAAAGGCATTAAATCGTTCATTAAGGCTGAACGAAGATATGTGAATTTTTCTTTCAAAGTTTCTGTTACCGGCTTTGATTGACGATATATTAAAAAATATAAAGTTTTTGCAATTTCGAATCCTGGTGGTAAAGCCATCCATTTTTTTTCTTTAGGTTTGTCTTCATTAAATTGGAAATCTTTGGTTTCACTGGCGGTGGTTGATACTTCTTTGTCTTTATCTGATAAAAGTAAAAGTTCCACATCGTTTCTTATTTTAAGAAGTTTGTCTACCTGACTTTCTGCTAAATCTGTAGTGGAAACTATGGGAGGAGCATCGGTTGAGGTTTCTTCGTCTGCTTCGTCGAAAAATACGGCGGTTTCTGCCGTTATTCTGCCTAGAAGTTCTGCCTCTAATTTCTGTAAATCGGATTTTTCTTCAAGCACTGGGGTAGCTTTTTCCATTTGTGGCATAACGAAATACTGATAAGCTGGCACACCCAAAAGTGCCAATATTAAAAACCAATAACCGCCTTTTAATTTCTTATCAATATCCATGTGGCAAGGCCACTCCTTTTTTGTTTCTCATGACTACATTACACTTGCATTGCTAGTTCTTTTTATAAATCGCTATTTTTCTTTGTTTATCGCTGTCTGGTAGCGGATATTTTCTGTCCCTTATCAGTTCCATATTTAGCTTTTGTAATAAATTGTCATCAGCAAAAGTTTCTTCTGCTAGGTAGGACAAAAAATATCCGCCATTTGCAACAAACACAGAACATATTGGCAAAATATCGTCTATTTTGCCCATAGCTCTTTGTATTACTATATCAAATTTTTTGTTTGGCTCTGCTTCTGTGAGCCGATAATTTAGAATCTTTATATTTTTAAGTCCAAGCTTAATAATTGCCCAGTTCATAAAGACACATTTTCGGTTGACACTTTCTGCCAAAATTACATTCACCTTATTGCCTAATAAAATTTTTATTACTATTCCAATGTAACCACTGCCTGCACCGGCATCTAAAATATTAATAACATTAGGGGTTAATGTGTTTATTACCGAAACGCCCACAGCTCCATCTAGTAAATGACGAGTATAAATTTCGTCTTTAGTTTTTACGCTTGTGATATTAACATCGTCTTTTTTTTGCCAGACAAGTTCTGCGAAAGCATCTAACAAAGATATTTTATTATCGTCGATATTTAAGCCTAAATTTTTAATATATTCTATATGTTTTTCGTTCATTTTTTATTCCTCCTAAACCTTTCAATATGTATTGCTATTAGTTGAATGTCGTATGGTGTTATGCCAGATATTCTGCTTGCTTGACCAAGTGTCGTTGGTTTTATTTTTGCAATTTTATGTTTGGTTTCTGTTAGTAAACCTGTTATTTTTGAAATTTTTAAGCCCGCTGGTATTTTAATATTTTCTACTTTTTTTAACCCAATTGCATCTCTTGTTTGTCTTTCCAAATAACCTGCATATTTATTTTCTACCCCTACATGTGCTAATGCTTTTTGGAATGTCCATGGCAAAATATCCTCGTCCTTTAGCTTGCCGATATCCGCCTTCTTTTTTAAAACTTCTATAAGTTTCAAATATTTTTTAAAAGATGCTGAATACTTTTTATCCACCAATCCAAGTTTTAACCCATAAGGAGTTAGGCGGATATCGGCATTATCTTTCCGTAAAAGCAGTCTATATTCAGCCCGAGATGTAAACATTCTGTACGGTTCGCTTATGCCTTTTGTTACAAGGTCATCTACCATAACGCCAATAAAACTTTCGTCCCGTCTTAAGATGAAAGGGTCTTTCTTCAAAATTTTCAATGCAGAGTTTATCCCTGCAATAAGCCCTTGCCCACCAGCTTCTTCATAACCAGTTGTACCATTGATTTGTCCTGTGAAATAAAGCCCTTTAATTTTTTTAGTTTCTAAGGTTGGGTAAAGTTGAGTAGGGTCTGCATAGTCGTATTCTATGGCATAACCCGGTCGCATTATTTGGGCATCTTCTAAACCAGGGATAGTTTTTAAAATTTCTTTTTGCACTTTTTCTGGCAGGCTTGTGGATATTCCATTTACATAATATTCTCTTGTATTATACCCCTCTGGCTCTAAGAAAATTGGATGTGCTTTATTTTCTGGGAATTTTTTTACTTTATCTTCTATCGACGGGCAGTACCTTGGTCCAATAGCATTAATCTTCCCAGAAAATAAAGCAGAATATTTTAAATTTTTCTTTAGAACTTTATCTGTTTTCTCGTTTGTACGGGTTATATAGCAAGATAAAAATTCTCTTTTAAAAGGTAATGTGAAATGCGACATAGCTTCAAAAGGATCGTCTGTCGGTTGCCGTCTGAATTTGGAAAGTTTCAAACCTTTGGCATTAATTCTCATTGGTGTGCCGGTTTTTAATCTTCCAATTTTAAAGCCGAGCTTTTTTAGGTTTACGGAAAGTTTGTCGCTAGGAGCATCGCCGTATCTACCACCTTTTAGGACAATATCGCCAATATGTATTATCCCTCGTAAAAATGTACCTGCACTAAGTATTACAGCTTTTGCTGGGTAGATTGTTTGTCTGATAGTTTCCACCCCTGTAATTTTATTTTTGGTAGTTGTTATATTTGATACTTCGTCTTGAATAATATCCAAATTATCCTGATTTTCTAATTTTTCTTTGTAGGCATATTGATAAAGTTTTTTATCACACTGAACTCTTGGCGAATGTACTGCCTCACCCTTGCCAGTATTTAGCATATGATAGTGAAGGGCAGATTCGTCTGTGATAATACCCATAGCACCACCAAGAGCGTCCATTTCGCGGACTATCTGTCCTTTGCCGATACCACCAATTGAGGGGTTGCAAGACATTTGCGCAATAGTATCTAGGTTTTGGGTGATGATAGCTGTTTGCATACCCATTTTAGCAGATGCCAATGCCGCTTCACATCCTGCATGACCTGCGCCTATAACTATAACATCATATTTTGTAGTGCTTTTATATTTCATTATAAAACTCCCTAACACTATATTTTACATAATATATGATATCATATGAACCCCTATATATCCTCTATTTTTTTACTTCAACACAAGCCCTTCCAAAAATTATAAAATTTAAGTATAGACCTTTTTCAATTATAAGGAGGTTACTATGAACAGGCTACTTAGAACAATGACTAAAATGACTGTATTAACAGCCTTCCTATTTGCTGTTGGTACACAAGCCTATGCAAGCAATGAGTCTTTTGTAGGTTTCGATAATGTATACCCCAATATACAATTATCCGATAGTATAGATAAAAAGCTCTCCTATAGCGATAAACAACACGAAAAAAACAAACAAGAAGCATTAGAAAAAATGAAAGCTTTTTATGATAAAAAAGATGCCGAAAGAAAGGCTAAACCTGCCACAGAACAAAAGGAATATTGGTCTGGTGGGTTAGGTGAAGAACCTAAGGCATCAAGCTGTGAGGTATACACATCAAAGGAAATAATTAATCTTGCTCACCAATTTAATAAAATTTTGGATGAGAATGGCTATTATTTCTATACAGAAGCTGTGTTATATACAGATAGTTTAGATAGTGAAGATCTTTTTAAAACAGAATATCCTCGCATGACAAATGATGCAATAAAAGTCTTTTTGAAAGATTTTGCTGATTTCTTAGAAGGAAAAATAGAGAATGAAAGATACAGTATTATAAAAACTGTTAAAAATAAGAAAGAGCATTATTATATTGCAAATGTAAAATATAATGTTGCTGTTGGTTCTCATTACTTTTTAAGAATGAAAATAGATAAAAAAGAAAGAGTAATTACTTTATTATAATAATTATTTTTTCGCCTCAAAAAACCCCGCTCGTTTGAGCGGGGTTTTTTTATTAAAAGTTATAAGTTGTTTATTTTCCTACACAAAATTTTGAAAAAATTATGTCTAATATATCGTCTGAAACTACTTCGCCCACGATCTCTGCCAAATGTGATAATGCTCCACGAATATGTTCTGCAAATAATTCTAAACGGATAATTCTACCACCCAATAATTCTTCGGCTGCATATAATTCTTCCCGTGCCTTTAACAAAGATTCGTAATGTCTGGCAGATGTTATAATTACATCTCCCCCCACGGGCTTTTTAATTACTGTTTGTAAAATTTTGTTCTTTAAAACTTTTATGCCTTTGCCGTTTTTACAGGATATTTTTATCCCTTTCAAATTGTTTTTTGTGGTGAGGTCGGCTTTGTTAAGCACCACAATTACATTTTTACCACTTTTCAAAATATCCTGTAAAAACGGCTTTACAGCACGGCTTACGGGTTTGGAAGCATCTTGCACAAATAATACAAGGTCGCTTTTGGCGATGGCTCTGTTAGATCTTTTTATCCCCTCTTTTTCAGCAGGGTCTAGTGCATGTTTGCGGATACCAGCTGTATCAGTTAGTATCAGGTTGTAGCCGTCCACATTTATAATTTCTTCAATAGTATCCCTTGTAGTGCCAGAAACTTCTGAAACTATTGCTCTATCAAAACCCATAAGAGCATTAAGTAAACTGCTTTTACCAGAATTTGGAGAACCCACAATTGCGGTCTTTATCCCCTCTTTGATATATTTGCCAGTGGAAAAACTATCTGTTAATTTTTGTATTGTTGAAATTGTTTTTGTAAGACTTTTTTTGTGAACTTTAGTATCTATAAGTGGCATTTCTTCGTCTATATCGTCTATTCGTGCTTCAATTTCTGCAAGAGTGTCTTTAAGTGCATTTTTAATTTCTACAAACTTATCTGATATTTTGCCTTCCATTAAATTCATGCCAGCTTTATGCCCTGCTTTGTTGCTTGATGCTATTAAATCGGCTAGCCCTTGAACTTGGGCTAAGTCCATCTTGCCGTTCAAAAAAGCTCGCATAGAAAATTCACCTTCTTTTGCCGGTCTTGCCCCAAGTTCAAGGGCTAGCTCCAAAAGTCGTCTTTTTATGTAGGAAGACCCGTGGCAAGAAAATTCCACCACATCTTCCCCTGTAAAGCTTTTAGGATTTTTAAAGTAAGTTATTACGGCTCTATCAAGAATGTCTCTACCGTCTTTAATTGGTAGTACGAACGCCTTATTTGGTGTGAAGGTTTTGTTGGAGGTTAACTTCTTAGCGATTTGTAAACTTTTGCCACCACTTATTCTTAAAACAAAAGTAGCTCCACTACCAGCTGGTGTGGAAATTGCCGAAATTGTGTCCCCGTTATGAATATCATATATAGCCATATATGTATTATAGTATAATATAACCCAAAAAAAAGCCGAGTTCGTTTTTAGAACTCGGCTTTTAAAAAATTATTGTCATCCTGAATTTATTTCAGGATCTTTTAGAAAGATGCTGAAACAAGTTCAGCATGACAGATTTTTTTAGCTTTCGCTATTTTCACTGCTTTCTTCAACTTTTTCTTCAGCTGGTGTTTCCATAGCTTTTATTTTAGCTTCTAATTCTTCTTTTACTTTAGCTTCAGATAAAACTTCTGGTTTAGCTTCAGCACTAGCTTCTTTTGGTGCTTCTGCCACAGTTTCTTTAGATGCAATTCTTACCACAACTTTTCTAAGTTTACCTTCGCCTTCAGATATTGTTTCAACATCTTCGTTACCGGCTAAACTTTTGTGAATATACTTTCTTAATTGTGGACTCATTGGTTTGAAACGATATTCTTTATGAGTTTTCTTTATTATAGATAAAGATTTATTTATATCATAATCCAATTGTTTTTCGGCTTTGTTCCAGTAGTTTTGAGTATCTGCAATTACAGAAATTTGTTCTTTGAAATTTCTGCTAATTGTTATTGTTATCAAATACTGAACTGCTTCTAAGTTTTTGCCTTCTGTGCCTATTACTATCGCCGGAGAATCGCAATCAAATGTTAGCAAAATTCTTTCGTGTTTTGCGTCCCACCATGCTTGCAAGTTTTCAACTTTAACACCCATTTCTGTGAATGTTTTTTCAAGCATTTTTTTTGCTTCTACCATTGGCTCTTTAATATTTTCAGGCACAACAGCATTTTGTATTTCTTCAGATGGAAGGTTTTGTTTTTCATACTTCTTTGGTTCAGCATCTTTCTTTGGGAACCTGTTGCCATCTCTTCCATTTTTGTTAAATGGCTGTCTGGTTCTACCACCATTTCTAAAGTTATTTCTGTTTCCAGAAGTACTGTTATTAGTCCATCTTTTTTTGTTTATGGATATTATTGCGTTTTTTGAACCTATCCCTAAAAAACCACCGCCAGCTTTTTGAATTACTTTTATATCTGTCTGTTCTTTTCTTAGGTTAAGTTTTTTTAATCCTATTGCAATTGCTTCATCCATTGTTTTAGCTTCAATTTTCAAGTCCCTCATAGGTCTTCTATTTCTGTTATTATTGAAGCGTCTTTTGTTATTACTATTATTTCTATTGTAATTATTACTATGCATAATTAGCCTCTCTTATATTGCTGCTACTTGAGCAGGTTTTTTTCTTTTTAAGAACAAATGCAAACCGAAGTTCAATGCGCTGTTTGTTAACCAGTATAATACTAGTCCAGCTGGGAATGATAAAAACAAGAATGTGAATATTATCGGCATCCATTTCATAGATTTTTGCATTGGATCGTTACCAGCACTTTGTGGCATTGTCAACTGCATTTGGAAGAACATTATTGCCCCCATTAATATAGGTAATACATAATATGGGTCTTTTGCTGATAAGTCGTGTATCCATAATGCCCATGGTGCTCCATGAAGCTCCCAGCTTGTTCTTAATGCATTAAATAATGCTATGAATACTGGAAGTTGAATAAGTAGCGGTAAACAGCCACCCATCGGGTTTGCACCATGTTTTTTATAAAGAGCGAACATTTCTTTGTTTAGTCTTTGTGGTTCGTCTTTATATCTTCTTTGAATCTCTTTTAGCTCTGGTTGAATTTTCTTCATTGCTTCACTAGATCTTATGGATTTCAATGTTAAAGGTAACATTAAAAGTTGAAGTAGGAATGCTATTATTATAATCGAATAACCATAGTTTCCTGTAATCCCGTAAAGCCAATTTAAGCTAGCTTTAGCCCATTTACCAAATTGACCGAAAAATCCAAAT
>JABHZW010000026.1 GCA_018656005.1 Candidatus Pseudelusimicrobium marinum
ATCAAACAAATTTTTTGGGTTTAAAATTAAAAGTGTGAAACAAGAAATTATAAGTCCCTGAAAAATACCTGAATTTCGGTTAAGCAAAAACCCTGCCACAGCAGCAATGGTAATAAAATAAGCACGAAGTATAGGAGCATCAGCTCCTGCAAGTATTGCATAAACACCAGCCAAAGCAAGTGCTACAAATGCTGCCTTTCGTCGAGTTAAACCAATGATGAAACAAAACATATATACAAGCCAAGTGATGAACCCTACATTAGAACCGCTGGCTACAAGTAAATGCATAGCCCCAGAATCTTGGAAGGCGATATAAAGGTCGTCATCAATATCTTTTTTCTCGCCAAGCGTTATGCCACTTATTATGGCGTAATAACTATCATCTTCAAATGCTTCGCCAAAAGAGTTAAGTATACTTGTCCTAAATTTCTGCATACTTTTAAATGGTAGTGGACTTATTTTTGTGGTGATAACTTCTGTGGGTTTGATTTCACCGTAGATATTTTTATTTGCCAGGTAATTTTTCCAATTAAAATTACCTGGCGCAGAACTTGAAAAAGGTTCTTTTAAATTACCTTTGATAATAATTTTATCGTGCCAATAAACGGTTTCTTTTAAAATGGATTGATCTTTAACCTTTGCTAAAATATTACCAGAAACTTTTTTGCCATTTAATTTAGAAACTTTTACCGTAAAGTTTAAACCGCTAGGTTTTTCTTTGGGAATAGAATAAACACTACCCTCGATAACAGCATTATTTAAAGGTGTTTTATGATAGATATTATTTGTGGGAATTTTATTAGGATTGTAGAGGAAACATATGTATAAAACATATAAGACTAAAGCTATAAATAGGTATCTTTTATAATAAGAAAAGTGCATATAATTTTTTTCCAAAAAATTTTAATTTTGCAAATTTACGAGTATTTTTCTGCAATTTTTTTATTTCTTTCTGACGACTAGTAGGTAGGAACTACCCGAAGCAAAGCGAGGGAACCCTACTTTAGGAATAAAAAATAAAAAAATTGCGAAAAAGACGAAGTAAACTACACCTTTGTTCTGCCTTTAAGTGCATAAGATAAAGTCAATTCATCTGTATATTCTATATCTGCGCCAAGTGGCATACCATAACCAAGCCTGCTGATATTTTCTACACTGCCCTTTAAAACATCTGCAATATAAAGTGCGGTATTTTCGCCTTCGGTATCTGGATTGGTGGCAAGTATTATTTCTAAAATTTTAGGGTCCGATGCATCTACCCTGCCTGCAAGTTGTTTGATTTTGTGATGCCCAATTTCTTTAGCACTCACCGGCGATATTGTGCCGTGTAAAACATGGTATAAACCATTATAAATTTTGGTGCGTTCTATGAGTTCAATGTCCTTTGGTTTTTCTACTATACAGATTGAAGTTCTGTCTCTTGCCTCGTCTTTACAGATGTGGCACAAATCGTTTTCGCAATAGTTCAAACAATTGGAACATAATTTTACGGATTTTTTTAGATTTTGTAATGCAGTACAAAGTTCGTTAGCTTCTGCTTCGCTTGCTTTTAAAAAATAAGAACTAAATCGTTCTGCCTGTTTTGGTCCTACACCAGGCAGTCTTCTAAATGCGGATATAAGTCTATTTAAGCTCTTCATGTGGGAAGCCCACTCCTTCTTTTTTAAAGCACATTACATAACACTAGCTTTGTGCTAGCCGAAGGCAAAAAGTGGCTGGGCACTGCCCAGTTAGTTTATAACCTTGCCGGGGATAATATCTAAAATATCTTTTACATCTTGTGATACTTCTATATCTTCGACTGGATTTGCAGATGCTAAGATTTCCATATTATCTACAAAGGGTTGTTCTTTAGAAAAACTGTCCTTACTGGAATTTTCTTCTATAGTATTTTTAATTTGTTTGTTTGCTTCTACACTTGGTTTATTAGGGTTTAAAATAAATTGGAAATTTATATTTTGACCAGATACTTTTTTGGCAAAATTTTGAAAATCTTTTTCTCTTCGTTCTGCAGTTTCTTTATAGAAATTATCGTTAAAAGAAAGTTGCCATTTATTGCCTTCTTTAAATTCTGCACTACATTTTGTCATCATTTCGTGTAAGAATGGATTTGTTTGCGAAAAGTTAATAAGCATTTTTTTCCAGACGGTTTTGTCGTCTTCAGGTGTTTCTACTGCTTCTTTTTGAATGGAATTTATTGTGGTTTTTATGCCAACACCAATATCTGTTTTCTCTATTGTCATAGTAGCTGTTGTTTGTTGTTTTTGTGGCTCCATTGCAGGCATAGGTTGAAAATTCATCATACTTGCACTGCCAGTGTTGCTAACATTTTCTGGTTTTGCCTCATATGTTACAGGTGTTTCTTTTACCTGTGGAGTAGGTTGAACTTCTTGTTCTTTAGCTTCGTATTTTACAGGTTCTGCCACTGGTTTTGCTACTGTTTCTTGTGGTTTGGTATCGTCGCCATTTTTGGCAGTTGAAGTTTCCAAACTTTCTAATCTTTTAACAAATTTTTCTATATCCAAACTACTATTCATAATTGTAAAGATACCAGTTTCAACTGCCAAAAATGGCAAATCTGTATTTTTCATTTCAGAAAGTAGTGCTGTAATTTTTCTTGTTAAATCTGCAAGATAGCCAGAGGATACTTTTGCAGTTATTTCTTTACTATTTTCAAGCGGTTCTTTTGTTGTACCTAGCGAGAAGTAGAATAAATCGCCCAAAACATTTCTTAAATCTTTTAAATAAGAATGCGCATCATAGCCTTCTTTTTTTAAGTTATTAAAAATATCGTGTAAGTTTTTGCTGTCTTTGTTAATTATGGAGATTATGCTATCTCTAATTATTTCTTTCGGCATTACACCAAGCATTTCGTTTAAATTTTCGCCAGTAATTTTTGTGCCTACAAAAGAAATTGCTCTGTCCATTAAAACAAGAGCATCTCTTAATGCTCCGCCAGAATTTCTTGCAATAAGTTCTGCTGCATCGTCACTTAAAGAAACATCTTCTGATTTGGCTATATGTTGCAATCTAGCGGATATATCCTCGTGAGAGATTGGCTTAAATCTAAAACTTTGGCAACGGGAAAGTATTGTTGCAGGTACTTTATGTCTTTCAGTTGTGGCTAAAATAAACACAACATGCGATGGTGGTTCTTCGATAGTTTTCAACAATGCATTGAAACTACTTGCTGATAACATATGAACTTCGTCTAAAATAAAAATTTTATATCTATCTCGAACTGAAGCAAGTGCAACGGTATCAATAATTGCTTCTCTAATTTTTTCTACTTGAGTATTACTTGCGGCATCAAGTTCCAAGACATCAAGGTCTGAGCTTTTGGAAATTTCTATACATTGAGGACACTTACCACATGGGCTAGCTGTTGCTCTATTTTCTTTTGTGCCAGTACAATTTAATGCTTTTGCTAAAATTCTTGCAGTGGTTGTTTTACCACAACCTCTTGGTCCGTAGAACATATAAGCATGTGCTATTCTGCCAAGTTCTATTGCTTTGGATAATGTTTTACTGATACCTTCTTGCCCTATAACTTCCTCGAAACCTTGAGGTCTAAATTTGTTAGCCAAATTTACATAAGCATGATCTGAAGAAGGTGCTTTTTTTATTTCTACTGGCTTTGTTTCCACAGGGGCGAGAGCCTCGCCTCCCTCTTTTTTTGTAGCTGGGCTTTGAGGTTCTTTTATTTCGGGTGTATCTTTTGTGTCGTCAAACATATCCATGATGAAATCCTTATTTTAGTATCTGCTTATTTTTCTTAAAGTTTTTGTATCTTTGCCCTGAAGATATTTTTGTGCATCTATACTTATATCACCTGCACCAAAAATAAAAAATGGTATTAAACTGCCAAACCCAAGTAGTAAACCAACAAGTGCGAGCTTATCTGTTACGGTTGAAAAAAACATTATAATAAAAGGTAATAAAGCTATCATTAACATAATGCATGCATGTTTAGTTTTGTAGCCAAAAGCTAAAAACATACTGCCTACTACAAAAAAAAGCAAGGTTAAAATTACTAATATTTCAGACGATATAGTTCCTAAACTACTTGTATTAGTTATTAAAACTGAAAAATTAAGCAAAGCCCCTAAAGCACAATAAAGAAATGCAAAACTTACTAAAACTCTTGCAAGTAAAAGTAATAAAGATGCTTCTGGTGAAAACCATATTGTGTTTTTTTTAGCCATAATTTTGTTTGCCGTTATAAAAGATTTTTTTGCGAGTCTTAAACCTTGTTAGACTATTATATAATAATATGCAAGTGTTTCAAAATTTAAATAATATTAGCTTAGAAAAACCATCTTAAACCAAATTTAGAACGGTATCCATTGTCGCCATCTATCACTTTTCCGTCGATACCTTTGGTTTTACCCATATAATATAAAGTTACATTGCTAATGGCTGTGTAAAAGAAGCCAAGTTCCATATCGTTTTGATATTTTCGTTGACCTTTATAGTTTACATGTTGATATGTTGCCCTAAATTTCCAATTATTTAATTTTTTTGTTAGAAATCTAGCAGTAAATGCTCTGTTTAAAAAACCAGAGTCTCTGCCTGTTGGTGGTTCAACCCACAAAGGATCTCTGGTGGTGTTTGTTATGCTGTTTGCATAGGTAAAATTTTGGACATATCTTAAATCAAGAACATAGCCTTTTATATTAAATTTAAAATCTACCCGCGCGTCCCACTGATTATTTTTGTACGGTGTTGCCAGCGGTATATTTAACGAATTTACAAAGTTTTCATGACGTCTGTGAACCAAAAAAGCCCACACGGTTAGGGGGGTGTTTTTAATTTCGGTATTTTTCTCCAGCCCCAGTTGATAAAAAGAGCCTTTATAATCTTCTCTTCTTGGCAAATAAGCACCCGAAATTACATAGTTTAGAGTAGGTGTTTTGTATCTTAATTTAAGTTCATATTTATTTAGATAATTTGTAAAATCTTCGGTTGTATAATTTCTATAAATTGGTATGATATCTAAATTTTTTGTATCTTCTTTAAAGCTTATAAAATAGGAACGAGAATTATTTTTGGCATTATAATTATAAAAGGTATCGATATCTCTTGCAAAGATATTTGTTGCTGAAAAAATTATAATAATTGCTAAAAATATTTTTTTCATATTTTATTATTTTGTTTTCAAAAATTTAACATATTCGTTTTTCTTTCTAGTTTTCCAAGCTTTTTTATGGTAACCATAACTTGCAATTAATGGCATTGCCAATGTTGCTTCTGCATATACCATTTGTTCAAAAGTTGTATCAACTTTACCCCAACTACAAGCTTCTTTTAATGTGGAACCAGATAATGCACCGTCTCTATCATCGGCGACAGTTATTTGAATTGCATATTTGTGCATTGCAACATCTTTACCTAAAATTTCCGCCGATACAACTACATCTTGTGCAAAGTTTTTAGGTACACCGCCACCAATCATAAACAAACCGGTTTCGCCGGCTTTGATTTTGATTTTAGTTAAATCTAAAAAGTCTTTTACACTATCTATTGCGACATGTTTTTTCGGGTTCTTATATTGATGTGCCACTAAACCAAAGCCAGCACTACAATCGGAAAATGCTGGTACAAAAATAGGTAAATGATGTTTGTATGCCTGATAAACTATGCTGTTTTTGTTTTTATTTTTCTTTGGATTTTTATCTAAAAATTTTCCCATCTCCCAAATAAATTCTTGCGAAGAATATGCTTTTTTCGGCAAACTATCTGCGATATCCATAATTGTATCGTCACAAATTCTAAGTTCGTCTTCATCTATATATGTATCGTAAATTCTATCAATTGCTAGCTTTCGTAGATGTTGATCGTCGGAACCATATTGATCGCCTTTATAATGTTTGAAACCTAATGCTTCGAAGAAATCTTGGTCTACGATATTAGCACCTGTTGAAACTATGGCATCTATCATATTATTTTTTATCATATCTACAACAATATCTTTTAGTCCTGCTGAAAATAAAGAGCCTGCTAAACACAAAATAATGCTACACTTTTTATCTTTTAACATCATGTTGTAGATATCACCCGCTCGGGATAAATCCCTCGCGGTAAAAGACATTTTACCCATATCTTCAAGTAGTTTTAGCGAGTTATGTTTTTTGATATCAATATGTTTAATAGAAGTTTTTAATAAATCTTTTTTAGTTTGCTTCTTCATTTTTTTCTCCGTATTTTTATGTTAGAATATAGGAATATTATATTAAATTTTAAAGAGGTGTTGAATATGTATGAAGAAATAAAAAAATCAGACAAAGCGGTATACGATTCTATTATGGCTGAATATCAGAGACAGCAAAATAATTTGGAACTTATCGCATCAGAAAATTTTACAAGCCAAGCTGTAATGGAAGCACAAGGTTCTGTATTAACAAACAAATATGCAGAGGGCTACCCGGGTAGAAGATATTATGGCGGTTGCGAAAATGTAGATGTGACAGAAAAATTAGCAATCGAGCGAGCAAAAGAACTTTTCGGGGCGGAACATGCGAATGTTCAGCCACATAGTGGTACACAAGCAAATATCGCGGCTTACTTATCCTTAATTAACCCGGGTGATACAATTTTGGGTTTGTCGCTTGATCATGGCGGACACCTAACCCACGGGCATCCATTAAGTTTTAGTGGTAAATATTTCAAAGTGGGTTCAATTTTGGTCGACAAAGAAACCGAAATGATTGATTATGACG
Source organism: Candidatus Pseudelusimicrobium marinum (assembly GCA_018656005.1). Taxonomy (GTDB): domain Bacteria; phylum Elusimicrobiota; class Elusimicrobia; order Elusimicrobiales; family Elusimicrobiaceae; genus Pseudelusimicrobium; species Pseudelusimicrobium marinum. The sequence continues at coordinate 6,720 of JABHZW010000026.1, forward strand.
AAGCCGAAAGAGTAGCAATGGAAGTAAAACCAAAGTTAATGATGATGGGTGCATCAAGCTATTCAAGAATTTTTGACTGGAAGAGATTGAGAGAAATTGCCGATAAAGTTGGCGCATATTTAGTGTGCGATATCGCCCATTATGCGGGTTTGGTAGCGGTGGGAGAATATCCATCGCCAGTACCTTATGCTGATATCGTCACGACGACAACTCATAAGACTTTGAGAGGTCCAAGAGGCGGATTAATTTTGTGTAAAGAAAAACACAGAAAAGCTGTGAATCGAACCGTGTTCCCCGGCAACCAAGGCGGACCGCTTGAACATGTAATTGCAGGTAAAGCAGTATGTTTTGGTGAAGCATTGAAACCGGAATTTAAGGAATATCAAAAGCAGGTTAAGAAGAATGCGAGCCAGTTGGCTACTGAGCTTGAAAACTTGGGTTATCGGATTGTTTCCGGCGGGACAGATTGTCATGTGCTTTCTGTAGATTTGCGACCGAAAAAGTTGACTGGAAAGATTGCTGAAGAGTGTCTTGATAAAGCAGGTATTACCGTCAATAAAAATACGATTCCATATGACCCAGAAAAGCCGTTGATTACAAGTGGAATTCGGATTGGCACACCAGCGATTACGACACGAGGAATGAAAGATGGCGATATGATGCAGGTGGCGAAATTTATTGATGATGCCTTGGCACATCATGATGATGAGGGATATTTAGCGGGCATACAGAAGCAGGTGGCGGAGTTTTGCCAAAAGTATCCATTGTATGGTGGCAGTGCCACCTGACATTTTCTTTAAGCAAACTACATAACACTAGTTTTACTAATGTTAATTAGCCAGCTTTTAGCTTTAACAAAAGCCCTCGTTCCTTATAAGGAACGAGGGCTATACAAATAAAATTTGTTCGCACCCTAACGGGAAGATTATTCAAACATTTAAACAGAAAACAAAAAACAGGTAGGTTCATTTTTCCGAACCTGCCTGTTTTCTCCTCGCTTCACGCTGTTGCTTTTTTTGTTAATAAATTTTACTCCAACCCTTCTTCCTTAAGAGTTAAATTTTTCTTTAATCTTAAAATTCCATAACCGGCGAAAAATACCGCAATTGCGGTCACTATCCATGGTATTGGTGTCCAAATTACACTAAAATAATTTACCATAAACCCGCCGATAAGTATCCCAAATGCTATCCCACCTTGATGCACCATTCCTTGCATACCAATGTATCTACCCTTTTTGCCTTCAGGTGCTATGTTGGCTGGCAATGTGTGTGTGCCGGGTAAAACTGCTGTCTCAGCGAAAGAAAAGAACATTACTCCCAATGCGGTTATAAAAAATATGCCAGTAAACCCAAATAACCAAACATTCGAACTTCCTATAAAATTGGAAAAACCAATTGTCAAATAGCCCATCGCAAATAAAATGCAACCTAAAAACATTGCTAATGTTATTCTGATTTTACTGGTAAATTTTGTCATCCAAATTTGAAATAAAACCACAGTCGCTCCGTTCACAGAAAGTAATAGTCCGACATAACTGCTTGGCATATTTAAAAAATTTGTTGCATGAAGGGGTAAGCTAACAAAAAGTTGACTCATTCCAGCAGCAATAATTAATGCCGATAAACAAAATTTCGCGAATCGTTTATCTTTTAAACAGGATAAAGTATCTGTGAAATTTGATTTTGTTTGTTTTGTGATTTTTTTCAGTTTTGGGATTGTTGTTAAAATCACAAAGAATGCGGTTAAATAAAATAAAGAAGTAATACTAAAAGTTAGAGAATAAGATTTTAATGCAAAATATCCGCCAACAGCAGGACCAATTGCCCAACCAAAATTTAAACCAGTTCTAATAGCACCAAACGCTTGAACTCTTTTGTTTGGTGCAACTGTGTCGGCGATATATGCATTTGAACTTGGGCGAAAAAAACTCATTGCAAAACATGCTAAAAAGTAAGAAATAATAACCCATAAGTAGTGGGTATTAAGTTTTATGCAAAGTGCAATTAGGTTGATAAAAACAAAAGTCAAACTTAAGCCAATAAGCATAACTTTTTTTCTACCGATAACATCAGACAGCTCGCCACTTATTGCATTTCCTACTGCGGTAAGCCCCATTGCGAAAGCTAATATTAAACCTATCAAACTTGCTGCAAGTTGTTTTTCTACACTTAAATAAATAGTGAAAAATGGAATGGATAAACCATACCCAAAAGCGATAATTGCATTTGTGCCTGCTATTACCCAGACCTCTTTTGTATATGAAATTTTATTTGTCTGCATAATTTTATTGTACAATTTAATAGTAAATTTATTTTAGGAGAATTATTATGATAGGAATTATTGGTGGAAGCGGATTATATAATGTAGAAGGTTTAAAAAAGGCAAAAGATATTATTGTAAAAACACCTTTTGGTATGCCGTCGGATAAAATTAAAACTGGTGAAATCGACGGCGTAAAAGTTGCCTTTGTCGCACGACACGGCAGAGATCACAGATTTTTACCAACCGAAGTGCCATATAAAGCAAATATTTATGCACTTAAAAGTTTGGGTGCGAAAATTATATTGGCATTTTCAGCCGTTGGTAGTTTGCGAGAAAAATTAGCTCCAAAAGATTTTGTTTTCCCTAACGATTTGGTGGATCAAACAAAAAGCAGAGAATACACCTTTTTTGGTAACGGAGTAGTAGGGCATGCGGTTTTTGCTGATCCATTTTGTAATTGTCTTGGCGATTTTATGTATAAAAGAGCAAAAGCTTTAAAAATTAAAGCTCACCGAGGCGGGACATTAGTTGCAATGGAAGGTCCTGCATTTTCCACCAAAGCAGAAAGCAATGCAAATAGAAAAATGGGATACGATTTAATCGGAATGACCGCTAGTCCAGAGGCAAAATTAGCAAGGGAAGCTGGGGTTTCTTATGTCCCAATTTCTATGGTAACAGATTACGATTGTTGGCGACCAGGCGACCATGTAACACCAGAAAAAGTGATGAAAACTATGGAAACTAATGTTAAAACTGCAAAGAAATTAATATTAGATATTATTCCAAAAATAGGTAAAGTAAAAACTTGTGGGCTTTGTAATAAAAGCATGAAAAATAGTGTAATGGCATCGCATAAAAAGACATCGCAAGCAACATTGAAAAAATTAAAAGTAATTTTACATTAAAGGAGAAAATATGATAGCAATAATAGCTGCAAATGAAGACTTAAAAGTATTAAGACAAGCTTTAAAAAACGAAAAGAAAAAGACAGAAAAATCTTTCTCTTTTTATAGCGGTAAAATAGGTAAAAATAAAGTGGTACTTGCTAACTGCGATTCTTTTGGAAAAGTAAGTTCTGCTATGTGTGCGACATTGGTTGTTAAACATTTTAAGCCATCTGTAATAATAAACACTGGACTTGCAGGCGGGCTAGATAAAAAAATGCAAGTTGGTGATGCTTTTATTTCAAACCAAATAGTTCAGCACGATGTTGATATTACTGTTTTAAAATTTAAACATGGTGAATTGCCTAATCTTCCTGCAATTTATAAAGCTAACGAAAAATATTTAAAAATAGCAAAACTTGCAAGCAAAAAAACTGGCACTAAAAGTCATGTTGGGTTGATAGCTTCTGGCGATCAGTTTATCCACGAGAAAAAGGGCTTTAATAGAATTTTAAAAATTTGGAAAAATGCTAAAGCTGTAGATATGGAAGCAGGTGCTATTGCACAGGTTTGCCATGTATACAAAACACCTTTTATTGTTGTTAGGTTTATTTCGGATGTTGTTTTTAAGAAGGGTAGTCATAAAGAATATGAAACTACTTTAAAAACAAAAGCAACAAATTATATGAATTTTATAAAGGAAATAATTAACCTTATATAATTATTTTTTTCTGCTGGTGAAACCTAAAATTACACCAAGTACTATCGATAATCCCGCTGCCATTAATATCCTATATTCTGGTGGCAACATGAATGTTATTACATGAACTGGTATCCAGAAAAATGGGATAGTTTTTAATATTAAAAAACCTATCACTTTTTGATGGTTCATCGTGCTTATAATATTTTCCAACTTACAATCTAATCCAGTGAATTTAAGTTCTATAAAAGTATCTGAAAAAGCATGGAATGCCATTATAAATGGTCCTACAACTGTGTTCATTATTAAACTAATTAAAAATGCTGTAAATAATGCATTGCCTGAGCCAAATAATACACCTTTTTGTTGAAGTGTTACTATCCCGTTAGCGAAAATTGGGAAATAAAGTGTGGTTAGTAAACCTATGAAACCCCATACCAGTATTCTATATAAAAAACCTACTGGTTTTTGCCAGTCGCCTTTTACTATTCTTATCGAAAGTAGTTCGCCCATAGTGGCGAGTATCGCAAATTTGGTAAAGCCCATTATATATGGATGTGCTTTTGTGGCTGATACAAACATTACATTTGTATCGTGATTTATTAAAAATAGGGCTATGGTTGTTATGCCTAGTAGCCAAAGTAAATCTAATGCTTTCATATTTATATTCTAACATAAAAGGTATAATCTATAAATGAAGAAGTTAATAATATTAGTGCTTATTTTACTTTTTGTAGTGGGTGGTTTTTTTGTTTTTAAAAATAAAAACAAAAAAACCGCAGAAAATAGCGCGCAAAACTTTAGAAGTGGTGGGATAATATCTCTAATACCCGTTTCAACCGAGATTTTGTTTGCAGTAGGTGCAGAAAATATTAATGGAGTTTCTAGTTATTGCAACTTTCCAGAAGAGGCTGAAAATTTACCAAAATATGGCGATGCTTTTACAGCTAATATAGAACAAATTGTTTCTACAAAACCAGAATTTGTTTTTGTGGGACAAAGTGCAATAAATCCAGCACAAGAACGATTAACAAACTATGGTATTAATGTAGTGTATGTGAAAAATGCCAAAAATATCGAGGATATTTATAGAAACATCTCCCTAATAGGCAATTTAGTTCAAAAGCAAAAAAATGCTAGCAATATTGTAGAAGAAATAAAAAATAGTGTAGAACTTGCTAAAAATAATGTGCCACAAACTAAGCCGAAAATATTTGTGGAATTATCTTCAGGGCTTTGGACTATCGGTAAACAAAGTTATATTGATCAAGTTATAGAAATTGCAGGTGGCACAAATATTTTCGGCGAAACCGAGCAGGAATATTTTAAAACTAATTGGGAAACTATCTATAATAAAAACCCAGATATTATAATTTCACTTTCAGGTGCAGATTATAAGCAGTATCCATTATCAGACAAAATTAATGCAATTAAAAACAAAAAAGTTATAACTAATTTTGATGCAGATACACTTGTCCGTCCCGGTCCAAGAATAAAAGATGCTATAAAAAATCTAAACGAAATATTTAACGAGATTTTTAATGAACCAAAAATATAAAATCACAATTTTAATATCAATATTAATCCTAATAATACTTGCCTTATTGGTAGGACCAAGCGGATTTCCTAGTGCGGAAATATTTTTTAATATCCGTTTACCAAGAGTGTTAGCTGGACTTATTATCGGCGGAGCATTGGCAAGTTCTGGTTCCATAATGCAGGGTGTCTTGAGAAATCCGTTGGCTGAACCCTATATTTTGGGGGCATCTTCAGGTGCTTTGCTTGGTATGATTGTAAGTATATCGTTAGGTATTCCTTATGCATCGGTTTTTTACTATTTAATTATATTTTTGTTTTCATTTTTTGCCACAATTCTTGCTTATTTTATTTCAAGAGGCACGGGTACTACAAATATTATTAATCTAATTTTAGCAGGTGTAATTGTAAATATTTTTGTTGGTGCGATAATTTTAATCTTCTTCTTTTTAAGTGCCAAAGAAAATTTTTCTGTAATAAGTTTTATGATGGGACAAGTGTCAGAAAAAACTTTTCCGGTAATAATAACATGTGCAATAATTTTTATTTTAGGTTTTGTACCTGGTTTAATATTATCCAAACAAACAGACATTTTAATGCTAGGAGATAAAAAAGCTACTGAACTTGGTGTGAACACAGAAAAAGTTAGAATTATTATGCTTTTATCCTCTGCATTGATGACAAGTGCCAGCGTTGTTTTAGGTGGATTAATTGGCTTTGTGGGTTTAATTATCCCACACATTGTGCGAATGTTTGTAGGACCACTTCAAAGAAATGTTTTAGTAGGAAGTTTATTTTCTGGTGCAGTATTTTTAGTTTTGGTAGATGCTTTTTCCCGCACAATTTTAAGCACAAGAGAAATACCTGTTGGCATAATAACTGCGCTAATTGGTGCGCCGTTTTTTGTGTGGGTTTTAACTAGAAAGAGGGATTACTATTTATGATAAACCTAAAAAATATTAGCTACAAAATTTCTGGTAAAGAAATTTTGCAAAACATATTCATCCACACAAAAAACGGCGATATATTAGGTATTGCTGGACAAAATGGAAGTGGAAAAACTACACTTTTAAATGCATCTTCTGGTTTTTTAAAAAATCACGAAGGCGAGGTTCTTATCGACGGAAAAAACATAAAAATTTATAATACAAAACAGCTTGCATTAAAAATTTCTTACTTGCCTGCAGAAATTTATTTGCCTTACGATTTTACCGTTAACCAAATAGTGCTAATGGGTAGAAATCCACATATAAAAGCTTGGCAAGATTATAATAAAAAAGATTTTAAAGAAGTAGAAAAAGCATTTACTGTTTTAAATATTTCGCATCTTAAAAATAGGGTTGTAAACAATTTATCAAGCGGTGAAAAACAAAAAGTTTTTATAGCTCAAGCATTATGTAAAGGTTCCAAGATTTTACTTTTAGATGAACCCACATCGCATTTAGATATTAAAAATCAAGTAGAAATTTTTAAAATTTTAAAAACTTTAGCAACTAAACAAAAAATAACTTGCGTGATTGTTTCGCACGATATAAATTTATTATCAAAATATTGCCATAAAATAGCAATTTTAAAAGAAGGAAAACTTTTAACTATTGGCACCCCAAAAGAAGTCGTTACAGAGGATAATATTAAAAAAGCTTATCAGATAAAAACCGAAATTTTTACATCAGAAAAAAACAAGCCACAAATCTGCATAAAATAATATACTATATTCATATAAAGGATTATTAGGTGGGGAAATGTCTGAACGATGTCAAAAGTTATTTAATTTTATAATTATATGTGTATGTTTTTCTTGTGCTAATGTTTTTGCACAAGACATAGCATCACTACCAGCATTACAATCACTAGAAACACAAGAAAAAATCCTCTCAAATATTTTCCCAGACAAAATAACTATCGAACAAGCCGTGCAAATGGCTTATGAAAATAATATCGACCTTATAAATGCATTCCTAAACAAAGAAAAAGCAGATAAAAAATTAAGAGAATATTATTCCTATGCTTACCCTCAGTTAAATTTAAATGCAGATTATTCTCGAAACATAGACAAGCCGTCGTTCTTTATAAACGGAAGTAAAGTTACCATAGGTGCAGACAACGAATATACAGTAGGCGCTAATTTGGAACAAATAGTATTTTCTGGTGGAAGAGTATTAACTGGCATAGACATTGCAAAAAAACAAAATGTAAGTGCATTATATTCTGCGATAGAAACAAAAAATTTAGTAAGAAAAACAATTTACGAAATTTGTTATAGAATAATTGTTTTTAAAAAAATCTACGAAATAGAAAATCTAAATTTAGAAATAGAAGAAGAACGACTTGCCTTAGAACAAGAAAGATACGAGGGTGGTATTTCTAGTAATTTAGATCTTTTAAGACAAAAAGTGCGTGTATCCAATGCCAAACCAAGTGTAATTAGAACCAAAGCTAATTACGAAATAAGCTACCTATACCTAAAAGATACCCTAAATTTAGATCCAGATTACGATTTGGAACTCGTCTGGGACGATGAAGATTTGGCAATACCAAAAGCACCAACACTAGATAAACTTTATAGTTTAGCAATGACTAATCGTCCTGAAATTACAATTTCAAGGTTAAATTTTGAAATTGCAGATAAAAGAGCAAAATTTGAAAGAGGTTCCCGCTGGCCAGAACTAAAATTAGTGGCAGATAGAACCTATATCGGTCAAGGTGATGGCGGTATGTTTTTTGAACAAAGTGATCAAAATGCCTGGAGTACTACTGCTGGCTTAACTTTCAGTATGCCGATATGGCAGGGTGGTAAAATATCGTCGTTAATTTCGCAAAGGGAGATAGATAGGGATATCGCCTTTAACCAATATATAGAAATGTTAAGAAGGGTAAGAATATTGGTAAAAGAATCTTATGTTAAGTTGATAGAAGCTCAGCTAAAAATGCAAGCTAGTGGTGATAGTAGAATACAAGCAAGAGAAAATTTAGAAGGACTTGCAGAGCAATATAAATCTGGACTTGCAACTCAGATAGATTTAACAGAAGCAAATAGCGATTTTAATAAAGCACAGCTTTTATACCTAGAAGCTGTGTACGAACAGTTCAATGTAATTGCAAACTTAGAATACTTAACAGGTACTATAATTTTAAATAAAGATTAGGAGTTTGATATGAATTTAAAAAACTTAAAAAATATAAATAAAAAGAAAGCAATTGTTTTTATAGCGATTTTGCTTTTAATTATAATGGTAACAAAAAGTTGTTTTAACAAGAAGGTAAAATTTGAAATGCCACCAACGGCGGTAGAAGTTGAAAATATGCAAAATCGCAATGTATTAAAAACGGTAATACTTTCCGCCACATTGGATGCTAAAAGAGATGTTATTTTGTATCCAAGGACAACTGGTAAATATTATAAAACCGTCAGAAAAGAAGGTAGTAAAGTAAAGAAAAACGACACCATAGCCTTAATAGAAAGAGACGAAATAGGTGCTACCTACGAAAGATTAAAAGTAGAAGCTACTATATCTGGTATAGTGGGAGACATTTACCCTAATGTCGGCGATAGAGTGGATATAAATACCCCCATAGCACTAATAGTTAGTCCAGGTACAATAAGGGCAAAAGTTAAAGTGCCTCAGTTATATTATCCAAAGTTAAAGGTTGGTAATAAAGCTTTTGCACGGGTGGATTCTTATCCAGATAAAATTTTCACTGGTAAAATTTATTTAATAAAACCTGTTGTAGATAGCAGCAAAAGAACCGTGGATGTAGAAATAGTAATTGACAATGATGAAGGTATGATAAAACATGGTATGTTTGCAAATGTAGAGCTTGTTTTAGATGGTGTTTTTGATAAACCTAGCATTCCAACTCGTGCTATAAAAGAAGACGAAAAAGGTAAGTATGTTTTTGTGCTAGGGGCTGAAAATAAAGCAGAGAAAAGATATATACAAACTGGTTTTGAAACAGATATGTTAACAGAAGTAATTTCTGGAATATCTAATGAAGAAAAAGTTGTAATAGTAGATTTTGGATTAACAGAAGGCGAAACTTTAGTAATAATAGAGAAATAAAATTATGATAGACGAAGAGAATAATCAAAATAATAACGATAAAAAGACTGAAATGAAACGACAGGAAATGAGTTTCGAGTTTGTCAAAATATTTATAAACCGTCCTGTTGGTACATTTATGTTTATGATGTTGTTTATCGTTTTGGGTTTATTTTCTTACCTTCGTCTAGGGGTGGATTCTTATCCTGATATTGAATTTCCGTTTGTCACAGTTCAAACCACTTTAGCTGGTGCAAGTCCAGAAGAGGTGGAAACTTCTATATCCAAAGAGCTTGAAGAATCTATAAACACGGTTGATGGTATTAAAAATTTATATTCCACATCTATAGAAGGGTTTTCGTCTATAGCTATAGAATTTGAACTTGAAAAAGATGGCGATGTCGCCACCCAAGAAGTTCGTGATAAAGTTAATATGGTGCTAGCAAAATTACCAGAAGGTACGGAAAGCCCCATAGTTCAAAAACTTAATATGGGTGCAACTCCAGTGTTAACAATTGCAACCTATGCGGATATGGATTTAATAGAACTTACAGAAACCGTCAAAAAGAAAATAAAAGAGAATATTGAAAATGTATCTGGTGTTGGTACTATTACTATAATCGGCGGAAGGGAACGGGAAATACATGTAGAGGTGGATCCTCTTAAACTTTATGCAAGACAATTAACTGTAGAAGATGTCCGCCTTGCTTTAATACAAGAAAATTTAGAAATGCCAGGTGGTAGAGTAGAAAACGAAAATAAAGAATACGGGTTAAGGGTTTTGGGTAGGATAGATAGTGTTGAAGGTTTTGGGGATATAATAGTTTCAAATAAAGGTTCTATACCTATAAGAATTTCCGATGTCGCAAGAGTTGTAGATACTGGCGAGCAACAAAGATCTATCTCTTATATAAATGGTAAAAGAAGTGTTGCTTTAGAAGTTAGAAAACAAAGTGGTGCTAATGTTTTAGAAGTTATTAAAAATATCAAAAAACGACTTAAAAAAATAGACGGAGTATTGCCCGAAAGTGTTGAAATAAAAATATTATCAGATAAAAGTGAATATATAAAAAGTTCTATACATACAGTTCAAGAACATCTTATACTTGGTGCTATTTTGGCATCTTTAACAATATTTTTCTTCCTTGGTAATGTGGGTACAACAATTATAGCCGCATTTGCTATACCGATTTCTATCATAGGTGCATTTACTTTTATGAATGCATCTAATTTCACTATCAATAATATGACTTTGCTGGGTTTAACTGTCGCCATAGGTCTGGTGGTGGACGACGCCATTGTTATGCTTGAAAATATTTATCGGCATATGAAGGAATACGGCAAGACAGCAATGCAAGCCGCATATGACGGAGCTAAAGAAATTGGTTTTGCAATTGTAGCTACAACACTTGCATTACTTGTTATCTTCGTGCCACTTGCATATATGGAAGGTATTGTAGGTAGGTTTGTAAGAAGTTACGGGCTAACAATTGCATTTGCAGTTGGTATAAGTGCCATTGTTGCTTTAACATTTACACCGATGTTATGTTCAAAATTTTTGAAGACAAATAAAGAAGAAAACAAAATACAAAAAATTGGTAATAAAACAAATGGTAAAATAGCTAATTTTTATATAGGCATTTTAAAATGGGCATTAGGGCATAGACTTTTAATGGCAGTATTTTCGATAGGTTTAATTTTAAGTTGTATGTTTGGTGCAAAATTCTTTATGGGTGTAGACTTCTTACCTGTAGATGATACGGGTAGGTTTCAAGTAATAGCAAAAGCACCAGAAGGCACTACACTTACAGATATGAGCAAAATTTTTAGAAATATAGAAAACGATGTGAAAAAATTACCAGCAGTGGTGGATGTTATTACAGCAATTGGTTTGAGTTCGGACAATTTCTTTGGTTCTGCCGCGACATCTAACGAAGGTTATATGACCGTGGAAATGAAAGATTTAAAAGATAGAAAAGTAACCGTTTTCCAAAATGTCGCACAAACAAGGTATATGCTTTCAAGATATAAAGATCTTACTACAAAAGTTTCGGTAGTCGCCGATGTTGGCGGTGGCGATGTGGGTTCGTTAGAATATATTGTTACAGGTCCAGATATGGATAAACTGCACTATTATGCAACCACAATCGCAGACGAAGTTGCCCAAATTGAAGGGTTTAAAGATGTGGATATTTCGTTCTCTGATGCTAAGCCAGAATATAATGTTATTATCGACAGAAATAAAGCAAAAGATATGGGAGTATCGGTGCAGGTATTATCACAAGATTTAAGAATGCTTGTCGGTGGTGAAGATAAAATCACAAAATATAAAGAAGGTTCTGAACTTTATCAGGTAAGAATTCGTGCAGACGAAAAATTTAGGATAAGTAAAGAAGGTATATCTGCCATATCTGTAACCGGTAAAGACGACGAAGGCGAGGATATGGTTGTACGACTAGACAGCGTTGCAACGATAGTAGAAGGCGCTGGTCCTACAAATATTGATAGGAAAGATAGACAAAGACAAATAACAATTTCTGCCAATTTGGAAGGCATAGATAAAGGTAAAGCACTTAAAAAGTTTGAACAAGCATTTGCTAAATTAAAACCGTCGGCGGAATATGAAGGTAAAACCGTCGGGCAAGCAGAAGAAATGGTAAAAATGTTAAAGAATTTCTTTATCGCATTTTTACTTTCAAGCATTTTAATTTACATAATTTTAGCCAGCCAGTTTGAAAGTTTCACTTATCCAATTTCAATTATGACGGCAATTCCGTTAACAATTCCACTAGCATTTGTATCGCTTATAATATTTAGGCAAAACCTTAACCTGTTTAGTATTTTGGGTGTATTTATTTTGGTGGGGATAGTTTGTAAAAATGCTATTTTGCAAATAGATTATACCAATACACTTCGTGCTAGAGGTTTGGAACGACTTCCTGCAATTTTACAAGCAAATAGAACCAGATTACGACCGATTTTAATGACAACTTTAACTTTAATAGCGAGTATGATGCCGACTGCAGTTGGCACAGGTGTAGGTAGCGGAATTCGACGAAGTATGGCGATAGCAATTATTGGCGGGCAAGCATTAGCATTGCTTATTACATTGTTAATGACACCAGTTATGTATTCGCTTCTTGATGATTTACAAGAATGGCTACGCCGAAAACTCGGCTTTACTTCGTCTTCTCGGTAAATTTGTCAAAGGCAAGCTCAAATACACGGGGGTAAACCCCACTCTAGGTATTACACGCTTGCCTTTTTCGCGTTTTCGTACAGAATACTTGTAAAATTTTTTTGTTATAAAAATTAAGTTAGGGCTATTTTGTAAATGGGCTGGTTATTCGTTTGAAAACGCCAGTGCAATATGCGATTACCATTCCGTAATTTGAAATTTGTAAGCCTGCTTCAAGACAATCTTCTAACCTGTTTTCCAATTGTTTTTTTGTTGCTACACATCCGCCACATTGTATGGCTAAGTTGTACTTTTTTAAGTTTTTTGGAAGAGTATCTAATCCGCAAACAATATCAAAGTTTAACTTTTTACCAGTTTTTGCCCTTAGCATTCTTGGTATTTTATTTCTGCCGATATCCTCGCAAGTTATTACATTATGGGTGCAACTTTCTAATATTAAAATTTTATCACCATTTTTTAAAGTGGAAATTTTGTTTGTGCCTTTTAACAAATTTTCAAAATGTTTTTTCTTTCTTGCCAAAAGCACACTAAAACCTGTTAGTGGAATGCTTTTTGGTAAAACTTTATTAACATATTCAAACATTTGACTATCGGTTATCGCCAATTTTGGTTTTAGCTTGCTTTTGGCTAAAAAGTTTTTTATATCTGTGTGTTGCAAAACTATAGAGCTTGCATTTTTATCTAATGCGTCCCTTAAAACTTTTTGCTGTGGTAAAATTATTCTGCCTTCTGGCGCTTCACTATCTATTGGCATAATTAACATTACAATATCGCCTTTTTTTACTAATCCGTCTAATAATCCGTCGCTTTTAAAGGCATGTTTTGGTAAAAGTTTATTTAAAATTTTTACAATACTTTTGATATCTGTTTGTTTGCATGAAAAATCTATAATATTATTTTTAAGTTTACTTTTTAAAGAGGTGCTTAATTTTTTTATATCGCTTTTATTATTAATAATGAAATAGGGGATATTTTTTTTATTAAAATTTTCTATTAATTTTTCTTCAAACTTGCCAAATAGACTATTTGTTATTAAAAGAAGTCCAATATCTATTTGGTTAATAATGTTTTTAGTTTTAGCTATTCGTTTTTTACCAAGTGCAGAAATATCGTCGATACCTGCAGTATCTATTATTACACATGGTCCAAAACCGGTAAGCTCTGCAAGTTTTTTAACAGGATCTGTGGTGGTACCTTTTTGTTTAGCAACTATAGAAATATCTTGCCCTGCTAATGTATTAGTTAGCGAACTTTTACCTGTATTAACTCGTCCAAAGATGGCAATATGCGGTCTTTTTTCTGAAGGTAGTTTTCCCATACTTAAATTATATAATTTTTTATCTGCGGAGTTTGTTTAATAAATCTTTAATTGGTTTATAAAAATCTGCCAATAAGACATAAGTATTATAATGCCCTTTTTGTATTAAGGATAATAAGTAGCGTTTTCTAAATTTTAGTGTTTGTATATATTTTTTATCGAAACTTTTAAGCTCTTGTTGAAACTTTTTAAAAAATTCTTTTTTATATTCACTTTTTTTAATAGTGCCTAATATTCTTAGCAAAAACCGCAGGCGTTTAATTTCAAAATTATCTTTAAAAGTTTCTTGTAAATGTGAATTTTGAGATAAAAATGTTTCTATTGTTTTTATGTTTTCAAAAAAACCTAAACTATAGTCGTCAAAATGGGTGGTGCATAAAGACCCTTTTTTATCGACGATAGCATAAAATGTATATTTTGTATATCCAACTCTCTCTGCCTGCATTGCACATTGTGAAAATATTGCATAATCCTCGCCTATTTTAGAGTTTGGAAAAATAATATTATTTAGCAAATCTTTTTTTATAATGGTGTTTGTTATATAGCTATAATTTGCAAGATTCTTATGGTCTTTTACTACAAAAACATCACTATCATTTGTCATAAAGTGGGGGGTATTATCATGATAAAATTTATTGTTTTTATAAATTTTGTGTGCAGATAATACAATTTCACAATTATTTTTTTCTGCAAAATTATACATAACTTCACAAAAATCTGGGGCAAGCCAATCGTCATTATCTAAAAAGGAAATATATTTACCATTGGCATTTTTTATGCCTGTTTGTCTCGCTATGCTTGGCCCTTTATTTTCTTGAGTTATTATTTTTAGGTTTTTATTTTCTGTTTGAAAAGTTTGTAAAATTTGTGGACAAGAATCTGTGCTACCGTCGTCCACGGCGATAATTTCTATATCTTTTAAAGTTTGCTCTTCGCAACTTTTTAAACATTTTTGTAAATATTTTTGCCCATTATATACTGGTATAACAATACTTACTTTTATGCTCACTTTTTACCTCTTACTTTATCGTATAGTTTTCTGAAAGGTTTATAGGCATCTGCTAAAAATAAGTATATAAAATAGTTTTGGTTTAATACAGAATTTAATATTATTTTTTTTCTACCTTTTGGTATTTGTAGATATTTTTTGGGAGTAGTTTTTAATAATGGTTGGCAAATTTTAAAAAATTCTTTTTTATATTTATAATTTGTGTTTGAAAGTGTGCGAAGCAGTATCCAAATTTTTTGAGGCTCAAAAACATCTTCGTAATTTTTGTATAAATCGTTCTCTTTTAGAAACTCTTCTGTTAATGCCAAAACTTTTGGCACATCGAAACAATTTTTACTGGTTTCCCTCGATACTTGCCCTTGTCGTTGACGGTAAAAATATAAATTTTCTGGTACTACAGCAAAAGTTTTGGCTGCAGCATAGGTCTGAAAAGATAGCCCAATATCTTCAGCGGTATTAACATTTGGATATTTAATTTTAAAGTTTTTAAAAATTTCTTTTTTATAAAGTTTTAACCATGGAAGCGAAATTTTTGCTAAATCTTTATAATCAAGTGTGTTTAGGTTTTTGTTTTTTGCTAAAGCATCTAAAATTGGTTTTCTTTTTGATTTTAAAAATAAATTTTTATCTTCTATAATATCGCCTTGTTCATTAGTATCTGCATAATTGCAAAAAGTAATATCTGAATCAGTTTTTTGTGCGGTTGTATACAACTTTTCAAACATTGAAGATGCTACAAAATCGTCATTATCGCAAAAGCCAATATAATCGCCACTGCAATGTTTTATACCAACCTCTCTTGTTAAACTTATGCCTTTATTTTTTTGGTTTATAACTTTTAAGTTGCTATGTTTTTTAGCATAGTTGTTTAAAATTTCTAAGGAAGTATCGACGGAACCATCGTTAATTGCAATAATTTCTATATCTTTTAGTGTTTGGGTAAGCAAGCTATCCAAACATTCGTGTAGATAGTTCTCTGCATTATATACAGGTACTATTATTGAAACTTTTGGGTTCATTTTTTTCCTCTCACAACTCTAGACACTTTTTTAAATGGCTTATGAAAATCTGCCAACACTATATATAAAGTATACCAACCTTTTTCAATTAAAAACAGTAAAAATTGTTTCCTTGGTTTTAGCTTTTTAATATGTTTTCTAGGGGTTTTTTGAAGCATAGTTTTTGCTTGTCTAAAAAACTCTTTTCTTGTTTCAAAAGATACCCGATAACTTAAAAAACTTAACATAAGGGTTAGTTTTAGGTGGTTAAAAATATTTTCGTAATCTTTATAAAAATTATTATCTATCAAAAAATCTTCAGTAACTTGCATTGCTTCAAAAAACCCTAATGCTTGTTTGTTTTTGGTTTTTGAAAAACTTTGAGTATTTTCGCGGTAGTAATATAAATTTTCTCTTAAAAACGACACTTTCTTACTGCTTGCCATAATTTGTAGGTAGTGCGAAGTGTCTTCTGCGGTGGCAATTTTAGGAATTGTGATATTATATTTATCAAACAAACTGCGTCTTTGAATGGTTGCCCAAATGAAATAACTAGCAAACATATCCTTTGCTTCTAATGCGGGGTAAAAATCCCTATCTTTTGGGAAATTTATGTTTTTTGGCGTTTTTTCGCCATTTTGATATTTGTAGTAACTACATAAAACGACATCAGAATCTGTTAATTTGGCTTTATTATACAGTTTTTTATACATGGAAGGGTCTACAAAATCGTCATTATCCACAAACCCGATATACTC
Organism: Candidatus Pseudelusimicrobium marinum; assembly: GCA_018656005.1. Classification (GTDB taxonomy): domain Bacteria; phylum Elusimicrobiota; class Elusimicrobia; order Elusimicrobiales; family Elusimicrobiaceae; genus Pseudelusimicrobium; species Pseudelusimicrobium marinum. The sequence continues at coordinate 23,427 of JABHZW010000026.1, forward strand.
GCCTGTTGATGCTGTTATACCCGCTTGGCGAGCCACACCAGTACCCTGATTTTTTTGGTTAATCACGACGATATTCCGATATTTTTTAGCATAGGTTTCTATTATTTTAGCAGAGCCATCTGTACTGCCGTCATTTATGAGGATAATTTCAATATCCTTCAAAGTTTGTCCAACTAAGCTGTCTAAACACTTAGCCAAATACCGCTCAGAGTTATAAACTGGAACAATGATACTTATTTTTGTCATAATATAATTATATATAATATTATAAAGGGTGCAATATGAAAGTAAATATAGTGATGTTAACATATAATAATTTGGACACAGCCACAAAACCGTGTCTGGATAGTTTATATGCAAATACCAAAGAGCAGGATTTTAATCTTATCTTAGTAGACAATGCCTCCAAAGACGGTACTCAGGACTACTTGAAGCAGTTTGCTTCCACAAAGAATAATGTCCAGCTAATACTAAACAAAAAAAACCGTGGTTATGCTGGTGGTAATAATGACGGAATTAATAAAACTCTTAAATCCAAAGAAAAATGCGATTTTATCGTTTTGTTAAATAATGATTTGTTTTTTACACCAAACTGGCTACAAACCCTTCTTCACCCGTTTACACAAAACGATAAAATCGCATTATGCGGTCCACTTACAAACTATGGCGGTGCAGAGCAGGAAATAATCATTCCACAAGTTAGCGAAAAAAATTATTTAGATAAATATAAGCAATACACAAAGCCAAACAATTTTAAATATGTAGAAAAGGTTGCCTTTTTATGTGTAGCTATGAATGTAAAAGCTATAAAAACCATTGGTCTATTAGACGAAAATTTCTTCCCATGTTGGTACGAAGATAACGATTATTGTCTAAGATCTTTATATAATGGGTATAAAAATGCAGTAAGTTTAGGAAGTTTTGTTTATCATAATCATAGTCAAACAACTAGCCAAATAAAAAGCGAAAATTTCACTAAAAGCAAAACATATTACAAACAGAAACACGCTTTTTATTTGGCTAGTGTGGACGAACTTAAAAGATTAAAGAAAAACCCAATTGTAAAAATAATTTCTATAACTTCAAAAATGCTGGACGAACTTAGAGATTTAACTCGTCCTATAAGAAGAAAAATTAGTTGGAAATTTGAAGAAATATCTAAAGGCAAAAAATAAAAATGGATAAAATTAAAATAGTATCTGTAGTATCTAACTTTGATGTCTACAAAACATCAATACAAGATAATAAAGCGATGAATATCCATCAGCTTATTAGCTACGATAATAGAGAAGAAAACATAGGAATTCCTAAAAGATACAACCATTTTATAGACGAAAATAAAGACGATTGTTGGATAATTTTTTGTCATCAAGATTTTGGGTTTAATAAAAATCCACAGGAAATTTTGAATAAGTTAGATAAAAATTTTATTTATGGACCTGTCGGAGTTATGCCAAAGAAACAATTTTTAAGCATAATAAGACTTAAACCAAAATTTAATGTTATAAAGAATAAATTGATAGGACAGATTAATCAATTTAAAAAAGAAACTCAAAAATTTAAAAAGAAGGGGTGTATGGTAGCCAGCTCAACTGTTGTAGAAACTTTGGATTGTTGTTGCCTAATAATACATTCTTCTTTACTTAAAAAACATAATTTGAAATTTGACGAACAGTTGAGCTGGCATTTATATTCAGAGGAATTTTCTATAAATGCAAAAAACAAACATAATGTATTAACAAAAGTGGTGCAATTTGATTGTTTCCATATCGGACAAGGCGATATTAACGAGGATTTTGATACTAGTTGGGACTATGTACTTAAAAAACACAATTTAAAAAAAGTAATAGGCACATGCGCTCCAGCAGGTAAGGTGTAGGAGACATATTATGAAAATACTTTTTTATTTAGAACCTATAACAATGTTAGAAAGGCCATATTTATTTGCACCGATTGCCAATGATTTTATTGGTGATTGGTTTTTAAATGCTTTTAATACTAATGAAAAATATTCTAAAAAACTTGATGTTAAATTGATAGTTTCGCAACCTGTAAAAGAGAAGATACATATAAATAAGGATTTTCAGGGTGTAGATATTATTTCAATAAGTCAAGATGAAATGTTTAGCCCTTTTGAAAAAGGAACTCATTATACAGAGATTGTGAATAAAGCTACTACTAGGAGATTAACTGATAATCAAAACACTTATTACAAAAATCTTATTCTTGATAAATTGAAGGGTTGGAAACCAGATATTATAATGACAATAAATCCATCACCACAGTTTATAAGAGATTTGGATAAAGATATTTTAGTTTTAGATTTAGAGTCTGCTATATTTTCCAGATATCCTTTTATGCGTAGTTTTTATTATGATGCTTGTGGAATGGGTAGTAATAATTTTTTAAATAAATATAAAGATAAAATATCTAAATTTAAAATTAGTAAGAAGGAAAATCAGCAGATAAAGTATTTTAAAAAACAAGTGAAAAAAGAGCTTTGTAAATACAATTCTGTAAAGAAAACAATTTCTGAGTTAAGAAAAAAATTTAAGTATGTTGTTTTATTACCTCTTCAGTTTTCTGGAGTGCCAGCAATTGATACGGAAATGCTTTTTGAATCTCAATATGCTTGTTTGACATATGTTTTGGATAATGTCCCAAAAGATTGTGCTGTAATAGCAACAGAACATGATTTTAATATGTTTGTAAGTAAAGATAATTGTGCAGAAAAGCTTAAGAAAAAATATCCAAATTTTGTTCACATAGAAAAAATGAATGCTTTTAACTCTGCATCAATAAATTTTCTGCCGTATATTGATGGTATAATTAACATAACATCTACAACTGCGATACAGGCATTGTTGTTTGATATAAAAATTATTTCTTTAGCAAAAGGGTTTAATAATTGGATGGCAGATGCACAAGGAATAGATAATATTAAAGAAATATTAAAAAAACCTACTAGAAATAAAAACAATATTCTGTATTGGTATTTGACACATTATGTAACACTGGAGAAGGATGTATACAATGCAGAAAAGGTATACAAAAAGCTACAGGGATATCTTGATAAGTTTAAAGCAGAGGGTATTAATTTTAGTTTTTATACCAAGATTAACGATATGCAAGAATTCTCAGATTATGTGATAGAATACATGCGTAAAAAAATAAGGAATAAGAGATTGTTTTCAGGACTACCTTTTTTGGAAAAAATAAAAAATTATATAGCAAAAAAACTTAAAAATGCAGGAAAATTGCATAGAAAAAGCGAAGAATATTTAAACATAATCAAGGGGAAAATTTAAATGAAAATTTTAGATTGTACGCTTAGAGATGGTGGATATTATAATAGTTGGAACTTTTCCAAAGAACTAGTTAAGGATTATATGAAAAATATCTCCTTGGTTGATATTAATATAATAGAGCTTGGATTTAGAAGTCTTGTTAAGGAAGATTTTTTAGGAGAGTGTGCATATACTACTGATGAATATATAGATTCTCTAGAAATTCCTAAAAATCAATCCATTGCTGTAATGATTAATGCAAAGGAAATATTATCCCAAAAAGAACCTATAGAGCAAACAATCAACAAATTATTTAAACATAAAAAAAATTCTAGGGTAGATTATGTAAGAGTCGCTATAAATGTAAAAGATGCGACAAAAATAATGGAAATAGTTTCAGTTTTAAAGGAGCTTGGCTATAAAGTTTGTGTAAATTTAATGCAAATAAATGCGGTAAATTTAAAAAAGTTAGAGGATATAATAAAAAAACTAAATAATTATGGAAATATAGACATTTTGTATTTTGCAGATAGTTTTGGTAGTCTGTCTAATTCAGATGTAGAAAAAATAACTAAAACCATAAGCAAAAATTATAATTATGAGATAGGATTTCATGCACATAATAGTTTGGGTCAAGCATTATCTAATTCATTGTGTGCGATTGAGTCTGGATGTAGCTATGTTGATGGATCTTTACTGGGAATGGGGCGTGGTTCTGGAAATGTTGGAACGGAATATCTATTGATAGAATTACAGAGAAAAAACAATGAAGTAAAAAAATTAGATAGCCTAAAAACACTTATGGATAAACATTTTAAACCTTTACAGGAGAGATTCAAATGGGGTTGTAATATATATTACTATCTAGCAGCTACAAAGAATATTCATCCATCGTATGTTCAACAGATGTTGACTAATGAGAGGTATTCCTCTGATGATGTAATAAATATTGTCAATATTTTGGCTAATGAAACAAAGAAAACGAATTATAATCTTGAGAGTTTAGAATATGCTATTTCTAAAAAATATGTTGAAGAACGAGGATCTTGGGATATAAAAAATAAATTTAAGAACAAAGAGGTTTTATTGCTTGTTAGTTCTCCAAAAGTTGTAAAAAATATTGATAAAATTACTAGTTTTATAAAGAAAAAAAATCCTATTGTTATAATGCTAAATTATTCAGAGGTAATACCTCAGGAGTATGTGGACTATTATATCGCATGTCATCCTACTAGACTAAATACGATATCGCTTAGAAAAGAAAAGATAAAAAAACCAGTGATTTTACCTTTACAAGCGGTAAACAAAAATTTGTTTAGAGGTTTAGAAATTTTAGATTATGGATTAAAAACTAGCGAAACTATATTTAAAAATTTAGATACAGGTTGTATTATACCATCATCTTTGGTTGCTCCTTACGCTATAAATATGGCAATATCTGGAAATGCTAGAAGGATTTTGTTGGCAGGATTTGATGGATATTTAAAAAAGGATCAGAGATATTATGAAATGAAAAACATTTTGGAAAATATTAAAAAAACATCAAAACCTAAGATGGTTGCTATTACTCCAACACAATATCCTGTATCATATGAGGCAAAAATTTTATGAAATATGCAATAGTTATACCAGCTAGATATAAATCGTCCAGATTTGAAGGAAAACCATTGGCAAAAATAAAAGGAAAACCAATGATTGCCTATGTCTATGATGTTTGTATAAAAGTTTTAGCAAAAGAAAATGTCTATGTTGCAACAGATGACGATAGAATTAAAGAATTTTGTGAAAGCTATGGTATGAGGGTGGTAATGACATCAAGAGAATGTCTAACAGGAACAGATAGAGTTTATGAAGCATCAAAACAAATAGACGCAGATGTAATAATAAATGTTCAAGGCGATGAACCCCTAATATTGGAAAATGATATAAAAAAGATAATAGAAGCTTCTAAAACATCGCCTAAAAAAATTATTAATGGTATGTGTGATATCGACGATGAAAACGATTTTCGTAGTTTAACTGTACCAAAAGTGGTATGTAATTTGGATAACGAGTTATTATATATGTCGCGTGCTTCAATACCCACAAATAAAAAGGGCGAATTTGTATCTGCGAAAAAGCAGGTTTGCATTTATGCATTTCCAAAAAACAACTTGAAAGATTTTTATGAATATGGAAAGAAAACAGATTTAGAAAAAATAGAAGATATAGAAATTTTAAGATTTTTAGAACTAGGTTATAAAATACAGATGGTATCAGTTTCACAAAGTTCTATCGCGGTGGATACCCCTGAAGATTTGGAAAAAGTAGAACAAATATTATTAAAAACAGAGGAGAAATTTATATGAAAGCAGTAATTTTAGCCGGCGGGTTCGGCACTAGACTATCGGAAGAAACCGAAATTAAACCAAAACCAATGGTGGAAATTGGTGGTAAGCCAATGTTATGGCATGTGATGAAAATATTTTCACATTACGGCATTAACGAATTCATTATTTTGCTTGGCTACAAAAGTTATATGGTGAAAGAATATTTTGCTAATTATTTTTTACATCAGTCCGATGTGACGATAGATTTGAAAAGTAATAGTATGAAAATACACAAATCCCAAGCTGAACCTTGGAAAATAACTCTTTTAGATACTGGGCTAAAAACTATGACAGGTGGTAGAGTTAAAAGAGCTAAAGATTATATCGGCGATGAAACATTTATGCTAACCTACGGCGATGGCGTGGCAGATGTAAATATTAAAAAGCTGTTAGAATTTCACAAAAAAAACAAAAAACTTGCTACCGTCACCAGCATAATGCCGTCTGGTAGATATGGTGCAATAGATATTACTGACAAAAACGAAGTAAAATCGTTCTTTGAAAAACCAAAAGGCGACGGTAGTTGGATAAACGGCGGTTTCTTCGTGCTAGAGCCAAAAGTTTTAGATTATATAGATGGCGATAAAACTATTTTCGAACGAGAGCCACTTCAAAACATAGTGAAAGACGGTCAGTTAAATGCATTCAAGCACGATGGTTTCTGGCAAGCTATGGATACGCTTCGCGAGAAAAACGATCTTGAAAAAATGTGGGCAAAAGAAGAAGCTCCTTGGAAAGTTTGGAAAGATTAATAGGAAAAAAAATGAAAGAACTTATAACAAACACATACAAAGGTAAAAAAGTTTTTATAACAGGACATACTGGCTTTAAAGGTAGTTGGCTTGCTTTGTGGCTTAGTCATTTGGGTGCAGATGTCACTGGTTACGCATTGAAACCGAATACTAATCCGAGTATTTTTAATGAAATTAATTTGGCTAGTAAAATACATCATATTGTCGGCGATATTAGGGACGAAGCTGGTTTGGCAGAAGCTGTAAAAAAAGCTCAGCCAGAGTTTGTGTTTCATCTAGCTGCGCAACCTTTAGTTAGTGTTTCTTATGACGATCCAAAATACACCTTTGAAACAAATACCATGGGCTTAATAAATTTATTTGAAGCTGTAAGAAAAGTAGATAGTGTAAAAGTTTTCGTAAATGTCACAAGCGATAAATGTTACGAAAATATGGAAAAAGATTATGCCTATATTGAAACAGATAAAATGGGTGGATATGACCCGTATAGTTGTAGTAAAGGTGTTTCGGAACTTATAACAAATTCCTATAGAAATTCGTTTTTTAAAGATACTGATGTGGCATTGGCTAGTGCAAGAGCTGGTAATGTTATCGGCGGGGGAGACTGGTCTAAAGACAGACTAGTGCCAGATTGTGTTAAAGCATTAAGCGAAAATAAAGATATTACAATAAGAAATCCAATAGCCGTTCGCCCATGGCAACATGTACTTGATCCATTGATGGGATATTTATTTTTAGGTGCAAAAATGGCAAAGGATAATAAAAAATTTAATGAAGGTTGGAATTTTGGTCCTAAAAAAGATAGTGTTTTGAATGTGGAACAAATAGTTTCAAAAGTTATAGAAAATTGGGGAAGTGGAAAGTATATTGTGGACGGATCGCAAAAGTTTCACGAAGCGAAACTTTTGCAGTTAAATATAGACAAAGCCACAAAAGAGCTTGGCTGGACACCTGTTTTTGATTGTAATGAAGCGGTAGCAGAAACTGTTAGTTGGTACAAAAATTTTTACGATAAAACTGGTAGCGTTTACGATTTTTCAATAAACCAAATAAAATCTTATATGGGGAAAATGAGCTAATGCGAAGTTTAATAAAAATACTTGCAAAAATTTATTATAAAACCGCAAAACCTGATGCAAGACGGGCTGGGTATATACCAGCATCTGGAAAAGTGTTAGGCGAAGACGAAATGTGTAATATGATAGATGCCACTTTAGATATGTGGCTCACCACTGGTCGCTTTAACGATAAGTTTGAACGCAAATTTGCAGAAAAACTTGGTAGTAAATTTGCTTTAACCGTAAACAGCGGTTCTTCTGCAAATTTGCTTGCAATTTCGGCACTAACATCGTCAAAACTCGGGGATAGACAATTAAAGCAAGGTGACGAAGTTATTACAGTTTCAGCCGGTTTTCCTACTACAATAAACCCAATTATCCAAAATGGTTTAATACCAGTTTTTGTAGATGTTGAAATGGGTACTTATAATATAGATGTGTCGCAAATTGAAGAGGCGATAACTAGTAAAACAAAAGCAATTTTTGTAGCACATACACTTGGCAATGTTTTCGAGCTAGATAAAATTAGAAAAATTTGCGACAATCATAAACTTTGGCTTGTTGAAGATAGTTGCGATGCACTTGGTGCAAAATATAATGGCAAAAATGTCGGCACTTTTGGCGACATTGGTTGTTTTAGTTTTTATCCTGCACATCACATCACAATGGGCGAAGGTGGAGCGGTTGTTTGTGAAAATGCAAAACTTTATAAAATTTTAATGTCCGTAAGAGACTGGGGAAGGGATTGTTGGTGTCCGCCTGGTAAAGACGATACTTGTAAAAACAGATTTAGTTATCAGCTAGGTAATTTACCAAAAGGGTATGATCATAAATACACTTATTCGCATATTGGCTATAATTTAAAAATTACAGATTGGCAGGCAGCTTGCGGGCTAGCTCAACTTAAAAAGTTAGACACTTTTATAGCAAAAAGAAAACAAAATTTTGAACTTTTAAATGAAGGGCTGAAAAAGTATGAAAAATATTTGCTTTTACCAATCACACCAGAAAAAGCAGAGCCAAGTTGGTTTGGTTATACAATAAGTGTTAAAGAAAATAAAAAGTTTAACAAAATAGACCTTGTTAAATTTCTAGAGGATAATGGCATTGGTACAAGACAATTATTTGCAGGAAACATGCTTCGTCAGCCGGCATATGTGGATAATGATATAAAGATAAGAATAAAAAATTCAGAATTGTTAAGTACAAAGAATTTAGAGCAAAAACATTATGATATGTTGCCAAATTCAGACAAAGTTATGAACACTACCTTTTGGATTGGAGTATGGCCGGGCTTAACAAAGAAAGATTTAGATTATGTTATTAATGTTTTTGAAAAATTTATGCAGGAGAAAAAGATATGAAAATGTTTTTAACTGGTGCTTCTGGCGATATCGGCACAGCGATAAAAAAGAAATTTAAAAAAGAGGGCTATAAAATTGTATGTCCTAATGAAAAAGTGTTGGATTTATCTAACCCAGCATGTGTAAAAAAATATCTAAAAGATAATAAAGATAGTTTTGATGTCATCGTACATTGTGCAGGCTATAATAAGCCTAACAGCGTTTCAAAATTAACTTATGCAGATATTGAAAAGGCTTTTAACATAAACGCTGGTAATTTCTTCCAAATAGTTAAAGCTAATATACCGTATTTTAAAAAGAAAGGCGGGCATGTATTGGCAGTATCTTCTTTATACGGTGTTGTGGGTAGAGATGGGCGAACCCCGTATGTTGTAAGCAAACATGGTCTTAATGGTATGCTTAAAAATTTTGCAATAGAGCTTGGTAAGTTTAATGTCAAATGTAATACATTGTCCCCAGGTTTTGTTGATACCAAAATGACAAGACAAAATAATAATGCTAAAAAAATCAAACAATTTGAAAGTAAAATACCACTTGGCAAACTTGCAAAACCTGGGGACATTGCAGAAGTAGTATTTTTCTTATGTTCAAAAAACAATCAGTACATAAACGGGCAAGATATTATTGTTGATGGTGGATTTATGGCAGGAGGGTTTGGAAATTGAGAAAGATAGATTTTGAAATTGACGGCAAATTATTTAATGTAAACTCTGATTTCGAGAGTGTAGAAACTTTTAAAATAAAATCTTCCCCAAAGCCGTATCAGGTTTCGTGGGCAGAGGATAGTGAGCATCAAAAAATAAAAAAAATAATGTCTAAAAACCCTAACAATATTTTGTTTGTGGACGAAAAAGTTTATAAACTTCATCTTAAAGATTTAGGGATAAACGAAAACCAAATTTACAAAATTAAAGCCACAGAAGAAAATAAAGATATTAAAAGTGTTTTAAAATTTATCGAATTTTTAGAAACAAAAAACTTCACTAAAGCAGAAACTTTGGTGGTAGTTGGAGGTGGTATCCCACAAGATATCGGTGCATTTGTAGGTGCTGTTTATAAGAGGGGTATTAATTGGGTTTTATTCCCTACAACTTTGCTTTCTATGAGCGACAGTTGCATAGGCGGTAAAACTGGTATTAACCATAGTAAAAGCAAAAATCAGCTTGCACTTTTTTCTGCACCAAAAGAGGTTATTATTAATCCTGCTTTTATAAAAACTTTAGAAGAAAGTGAAATAAGTTCTGGGCTTGGTGAAATTTTAAAACTGCTTATTACAGGCGATATGTTGGGGCTATATCCAGAATATGTAACAGCTGGTAAAGTTAATAGTTTTGAAAGTTATAAGCCATTAATTTTAGGTTCTTTAAATGTGAAAAAAGAAGTTATAGAAGAAGATGAATTTGAAAAGTTATATCGAAAATCGCTCAATTACGGACATACCCTGGGGCATGCGATAGAAGTACTTTCTAATTACAAAATACCTCATGGGCAGGCAGTGGTAATAGGAATGCTTATTGTAAATGAAATAAGCAGACGAAGAGGAATGTTAACTGAAGATGAAACTTCAAAAATAAAACAATATGCAAAAGATATTGTAGATTTAAAGTTAGTTTCCAAAATAAAAACTAGCGGTATGGCAGATTTGCTTAGAAAAGATAAAAAAACTATGGGTAGCCAACTTACACTTGTTGTAATGGAAAGTGTCGGCAATACCAAGTTTTTAAAAATGGAATTAGGTGATAAAATTTTAACAGAAATAGACGATATTTTAAAAAAAGGATTTGCTAGCTAATGAACAACTTTTTAGTTATAGATTTTGGAGCATCTTTCATAAAAACAGCAATTGTTAATGAAGATAAGTTGGAAAATGTAAAAAATTATCCTTGTCCTAAAATTACGGCTGAAAATGTTAGCGAAATTTTTAAAAATATTTATAGCTCTTTAACAAATACGGTAGATGGTATTTTTATTTGCACCCAAATGCATGGTTTTTTTGCACTTGATGAAAATAATAAACCGCTAACAGAATATATCAATTGGCAAGACGCAAGAGCAGGCGAAAAAATTGATGGTGCAAGTACTTTTAGTTTAATAGACCAAAAATTCGGTACCAGTTTTCGTAAGAAAACTGGTATGAAACTAAAACTTGGGCTACCAATTTTAAATTTAATACATATGGCAAGAATGGGCGAGTTAAAAGGAGATATTAAAGCAGTTTCAATACCCGAATTTTTGGTATTAAAAAATTGCGATAATCAAACCAATCTATCTCACGAAACGCTTGTAGCTGGTATGGGGTATTGGAATATTTACGAGGATAAATCGTACACAGAAATTTTAAATTTTTATAAAGAAATAGCTGGTGGAGATATAATTTTTAATAAATCCGTCAAGGAAATCAAACCAGCAGGCTATATAAATAAAGTGCCTGTTTATGTTGGTGTGGGCGATCATCAGTGTGCATTGCTTGGTGCAGGTTTGGAAGAAAAAAACCAACTTTCCATAAACCTTGGCACAGGTTCGCAGGTTTCTCTTATAGATGAACCAAAAACTAGTGGTATGTTTGAACAGCGACCGTTTTTTAATGGCAAAATGCTTTCAACTATAACACATATACCATCTGGTAGAGTGCTAAACCAGTTTGTGAAAGATGAAAAAGATTGGGCAACAATTCACCAACTAACAATTGCAGATTTGCAAAATGCAGAAGGTAATATAGACTTGGCAATTTTTGAAGGGGCATACAATTATAAAGGTGCAAAGGTAGAAAATGTAAATAGTTCCAAAGAATATTTTGCAAATCTGCTTAAAAGTTATATTAATCAGTATATTGGGATAATAGAAAAGTTGGAAACAATGCCGTCAGAAATAATTTTAAGTGGTGGTATAGCAAGAAAGTTAAAAATAATCAAAGAATATATAGAACAAAAAACAAATTTAAAAATTAAAATAGTTTTAGAAGGCGAAGAAACCTTTTTAGGGCTAAGAAAACTAGGAAGAGAGGCAAAAAAATGAGCAAGAATATTTTTGAAAATTTATTTGTGTTAGAAATCGCAAATAATCACTGGGGATGTGTAGATAGAGGAGTAAAAATTATTAAGGATTTTGCTAAAGTTATTCGCTTTAATAATGTTAAGGCTGCGATAAAAATCCAGATAAGAGATGTTGATAACTTTATACACAAAGATTTCCACAATAGTAAGGATATAAGATACATCAAAAAAACAATGGATACAAAATTGTCTAAAGAAAGCTATGCAAAATTAGTGGAAACAATTAAAGAAAATAGTTGTATAACAATGGCTACCCCTTTTGATGAAAAATCCGTACACGATTGTGTGGATTTGGGTATAGAACTTATAAAAATCGCCAGTTCCGATATTAACGATTGGGTTTTAATCGAAGAAATTGCAAAAACAAAAAAACCTGTAATAGTTTCAACCGGCGGTTCTTCACTAAAAGATATTGATGATTTGGTAAAGTTTTTCCAAAATAGAAGCATACCACTTGCAATAAACCATTGTGTGTCTATATATCCTTCGCAAAAGCACGAACTTGATTTGAATCAAATAGACTTTTTAAAACAAAGATATCCAGACCATGTAATTGGCTATTCCACCCACGAATACGATGAAGGAGTAGAGCTTCCTATAATGATGGCTTATGCCAAAGGTGCAAGAACTTTTGAGCGACATGTGGATATAGATTATGACAAAGATTCTGGCAAATGTGTAAGTCCATATTGTTCCAATCCAGAAAATTTGGATAAATGGGTAAAAGCATATAAAAAAGCTGTAGAAATTTGTGGTAGTGTTGGGGAACAAAGAAGAATTATTCCTAAAAAAGAAACAAAATATCTTGATGCTTTAGTTCGTGGTGTTTATGCCAAAAAGAATTTGAAAAAGGGCGATAAAATTACCGAAGAAGATGTTTATTTAGCAGTGCCACTTCAAAAAGGTCAAATATCCTGCAGAGAACTTATGGCAGGCGAAGTGCTACTTAAAGAAATTAAAAAAGATAAACAAATTAATATCGACGATATAGATAGTCCATATGCAAAAAACAAAGAACTTCAAGAAATAATTTATAAAAGAGGTATATAACTTGATAAAAGTTTCAGACTATATAGCAAAAAGAATAACTGCACTTGGCGTAAAGGATATTTTTATGATATCCGGTGGCGGTGCAATGCATTTAAACGACTCTTTTGGAAAACAAAAGGGTTTAAATTATATTTGTAATCACAACGAGCAGGCAACTGCAATTTCTGCCGAAGGTTATGCTCGTGTTAAAGGCAAAATGGCTGTTGTTAATGTAACAACAGGGCCAGGTGGTATAAATTGTTTAAACGGTGTTTTCGGACAATATACAGATAGTGTGCCTGTATTATATATTTCTGGACAGGTAAAGTTTGAAACTACTATTTATCATAATCCAAAAGTTAAAATTCGGCAGATAGGCGATCAAGAGGCCGATATCGTAAGCATTGTTAAACCGATAGTAAAGTATGCAAAAATTGTAAAGAATGCTTACGATATCGGCAAAGTTTTAGACGAGGCGATATATCATGCAAACATAGGACGAAAAGGACCAGTGTGGATAGATGTACCTATGAATATTCAAGGTGCGATGATAGATGAGAAAAAATTAAAAAGATTTGTGCTACCAAAAGCCAAGAAAGAAGATTATAAAATTTCGCAAGTAATTTCTGCACTTAAAAAAGCCAAACGACCAATAGTTGTGGCGGGTAATGGTATAAATGTTTCAGGTGCTAGGGCAGAGCTTAAAAAGTTTTTAACAAAATTTAATTTACCGGTACTAACAACATTTAACGGGCTTGATATTATTGAAGATGCTAATAAAAATTACATTGGTAGAATAGGAACTGTTGGGCAAAGAGCAGGAAATTTTGCACTTCAAAATGCAGATGTAATTTTATTTTTAGGTACAAGAAATAATATCCGTCAGATTAGCTATAATTGGGAAAATTTTACTAGCAGAGCAAAAACAAAAATAGCGGTAGATATCGACGGGGCAGAACTTAATAAGCATACCCTAAAACTAGATGTTAAAATACAGGCAGATGCTTTAAAGTTTTTACAAAATATCAATAAAAAAACTGCGGTTAAATGTTCAAATGAATGGTTAAAATGGTGTCAGGTAAGAAAAATAAAATATGACCCTTCAAAAGTATATCCAACTGGTACAAAAAATAAACTTAATGCTTATTATTTTGTTTCTCGCTTAACAGAACATATGAAAGATAAAGATGTTATGGTAGCTGCAAATGCTAGTGCATGTGTATGTGCATTTCAAAATGCGAAAATAAAAAAACAGCAAAGAGTTTTTTGGAATTCTGGTAATGCATCTATGGGATATTGTTTGCCAGCAGTTATTGGTGCGGGGTTTGCTAACAATAAAAAACCAGTTGTGTGTCTTGCAGGTGAAGGAAGTTTAATGATGAACTTGCAAGAACTCCATACGATAAAACACCATAATTTACCTGTTAAAATTTTTATTTTAAATAATAATGGATATATTTCCATAATTCAAACACAGGACAATTTTTTCAAAGGAAGAATGACAGCTTGTACTACAAAAAGTGGAATAAGTTTTCCTAACTTTGAAAAAATTGCAAAAGGCTTTGAGCTTGATTATTTAAAAATTAACGACCCTAAAAAAATGGATGCACAAATTAAAAAAGCTTTAGCTTTTAAAAAACCAATTGTGTGCGAAGTCGTGTTAGAAAAAGATTATATTTTTACACCAAAAACATCTTCAAAAAAACTACCAAATGGTAAAATGATTTCCGCTCCGCTAGAGGATATGTACCCATTTTTATCAAGAAAAGAATTTGACCAAAATATGATAAAGGATTAATATGAACTTAAATATTTTAATAACAGGTGCTGGTGGTTTTATAGGAAAAAATCTAACCGAACATTTTAGTAATGTTGGGTATAATGTGTTTGGGGCTGGTCATAAAGATTTGGAACTTTTAGACGAACAAGCTGTAAAAAGTTATATAGAAAAAAATAAAATAAATTTCATTATCCATTGTGCTGCCACTGGTGGTAGTAGATTAACTGGATACGATAAAGATAAAAATGATGTAGTAAATGCCAATTTGCAAATGTTTAAGAATTTGCAGAAATGTTTGACATCACAAATGCGTATGATTTCGTTTGGTAGTGGTGCTGAATACGACAAAAGTCGTGGTTTAGCCAAAATCAGCGAAGCTGATTTTGGCAAGTTAGTACCACAAGATGATTATGGTTATGCGAAATATTTAATTTCTAAAGAAATAGAGCATGCTGGTAATATTACTTGTTTAAGAATATTTGGTTTATATGGGAAATACGAGGATTATAGATTTAAATTTATATCTAATGCAATTGTAAAAAATCTTCTAAAAATGCCTATTGTTATTAATCAAAATGTAGTTTTTGATTATCTATTTTTAGAAGATTTTTTACATATTATAGAAACTTTCATAAAAAATCCTCCCAAACAAAAATGTTTAAACATAACACCAACAGAAAGTGTAGATTTGGTAAAAATCGCTAATATAATTAATGAGATAAGCGAATTTAAAAGCGAAATTATTGTTAAAAACGAAGGTTTAAATAACGAATATACAGCGAGTAATAAAAACTTGCTAAAAGAACTTGGTGGTGCTTTTAAATTCGCTACTTACAAGCAAGGCATAGAAAAACTTTACAATTATTATAAAGAAAATTTAGACAATTTAGACTTAGAAATTGTCAAACAAGACAAATATATAAAGCATTGCAAAACAAAATAGAGGAGAGAAAGATAAAAATGAATAAATTTAATCCGTTTTTCATAAACACAAATCTTTGTTTAGACGAAAAAGATATAAAGGATGTTAATTCTTTCAAATCTTCTATTGTAAATAACACAGGTAATTCTTATATAGCTTATGCGATGATAAAACTTTTGTATGGTGGATTAATTAAACCAAATGAGATAAGAAACATTTATCAGTACGATTTTAACAATGCAGATAAAGATATTGATTTTATAAACAATTCTTGCTCACATGTAATTTTTATTTTGCAGGATCAAATTAGGGTTGAGGAATCTTACGGACTACAACTTCCATTTGAAAAACTCACAAAATTTTTAACAAAAATAAAAAAACCGCTACTAATAACAAGTTTAGGTGCAAATGCTTTTCATGGTCAAGAAAATGAACTTCACAAACAGTTAAGCGAAGAACGCATCAACTTTTTCAAATTTTTATCTGATAAAACAGAAATAATGGGCGTTAGAGGACATTTTACTGTGGAAGTTTTAAATAGGTTGGGTATAAAAAATGCAGAAGCGGTTGGTTGTCCATCATTTTTTGAATCTGGTAAAAATAGAATCATTGAAAAAGCACCTTTTTCAAACGATTTAAAAGTCGCATTTTCTGGTACTTTTTTCGAATGCAATATTAAAAACAAAGGTTATATTCTTCAAGATGAAATGGATTTAATTGATTTATTATATTTTAATGGTACAAAAACGAATTTTCCTTACGAAATAGATTATAAATCAATATCAAAAAATGGTTATAGGGCTTTTTCTGATATAGAATCTTGGAAAAAACATTTAAAGAAATTTGATCTAACATTTGGTTGGAGAGTTCATGGAGCTATAGCTAGTTTGAACGCAGGTGTTCCTGCTGTTATTATTAATCCTGATTTTAGAGCGAGAGAAATGACACAATTATTCAAAGTTCCTTATATGCCTGAACTTGCTAACATGAAAATAAATATAAAAGAAGTGTACGAAAAAGCTGATTATAGTGAAATGAATAAAGTTTACAATACCAATTATGACAATTATATAAAATGGCTTTTAAAAAATGGTATTGATATATCAAAAATTCAAACACCAAACAACAATAAGTATATAAAACAACCTGTTCTGACGCTTAATAAAAATAAAAAAGATATTATACCAATGTTTTCAATACTTCTAACAACATATAACCGACATAAAATGTTTGAAGGATGTTTACAAAGCATATTAAATCAGACATATAAAAATTTTGAAGTTATCGTTTGTGATAGAGGTTCAAAGCCGTCGGTTAAACCGATAATAAAAAAATATAATGATCCTCGTGTGAGATATTTCAAATCTAGCCAAGAAATTAATGCAAATGACAGCGGTAATGAGATATTTAAACAAATTAAAGGTGATTATTTTGTTTTTATCGCTGATGACGATGCTTGGGTGCCAACGACATTGCAAAAAGTTAAAGACGCATTCGAGAAAGATCACAAATACGGAGTAATAAATACTGGTTTAACGCCGTATAGACAGGGGTATAAGAATCAAGTAATAAGTAAGAAAGGGAGAAATTGTTTAAATTATAAAGAATTTTCTAAAACATCTAAAGAAGATTTATTAGAAATTAAAGGTAGTGATTTGGCACATCACTTTTTTTCTTTGTTTGGAATAGGATCAAAAGAGAAACCAGAAATATATTCTGCGTTTCATTCGTCAGCATTTTTTATGCGTAAATCAGAAATAGAAAAAGTTTTCGATAAACAAGGTGGTTTGTATGTAAAATCTTTTGGTGATGTTGGTTATTTTGGAGTTGCTTATAATACCATGGTAGGATACATAAATTTACCGCTAGCTATTATTGGAGTAGATCATATACGAGAAGTGGAACATGTCAATAAATCCACGCGGAAATGGGAAAAAGAGAGAAAATTTATTAAACATTCTCCGTTGAAAATTGCATCGTTTTTAAATTTATCTGCAGATGCTGCACTTAAGGTTATTTATAGAAATGGAATAGATAAACATTACAAAACTTATTTGCGACCAGATTTTTTTAAAAAGCAACTTGAAATGACAGTAAATGGTCCAGTAGATAAAACTTTTTTTAAGGAAATTTTTAATCTCGCACCTTATATAAAAGAAATATACAAGGAAGATCCTATATATGTGAAAAATTTGATTATATATTGGATCAAAAGATCTCCTAAAAATGTAGAAAGATATTTTTTTAAACCGATAATTTATAAACTTGGTTTGAGAAAACCAAAAGAACAAAGAGTAGTATCAGAATTTTTACCTGATGTGCCATTTCCAGACGGTATGTTATTTAAAGACATTATAGAATTTTCAAATTGGCTTCAAACAGAAATGGTAGAAAAAAGATTATATATGTAAAAGTTTTTTGATTCGTTCTCTAAACGAATGTTTAGGTAGATTTTTTGTTTTTATATATTTTGGTGCAAACTTTTTATCTGCAAATTTAGCCATAAGCCCTGCAAAACCCATAGGGCAAGTTTCTTCCTTGCAAATAATAGTAGAAAAAATATCATTCGGAAGTTTTTGTGTGTTAAAAATATTAACTTTTGGATCATAACACCAACACATTTTGACAGTGCCATCACCTTGAACTACTAATAAATTTCTTTCACAATAAAAATCCTTGAAATTTATAGACCCATCTTTTTTGATAGTATTATCGTAGTAATACCAAAGAGATCTATAAAAAGCATTTTCTAGTAATCCAAGTTTATCTTTCAAATTTTGCGGATATTCACAATCCACTGGTGGCATATTTTTGAATTTTTCTAAATCTTTTTCTGCATAATTTGGATTATAAGAACCAAAACCAAAAATCTTTTCAACAGCAAAACTTAAAGGTGTTTGTTTAGATGCTTCTAAAAAATCTTTATAAGTTTGTTCAACTATATCCATTTTTTGAGGATGTGCCATAATTCTTGTATGAGCTATTAAATGATGTAATTTTTTTGTCTTTTCTAAATAATCTTTCGGATTATGACTTTCTAAATGTAGCGATGTTACCATTGGCACATTTAGTGTTTCGTAGTATTCTACACTTTGGGATAAATTGGTAGTTAAAAGTATGCTCGTGTTTTTACGAGACAAAATTTTTGAAACAACTTCTTTAAAACTTGGTTGAAGAGTTGGCTCGCCACCAGCTATAATAAAACCGATAAAGTCGCTTGGTTTGGTTATTTCAAAAATTTTGTCTATGGCTGATAACATTTTATTAGGGTCAGAAAACTTTTCTTCTATTTTATCTGGGTTGCCATTATCTTCTAAACAATAACTACAGGTTTGGTTGCAAACACTAGTAAATTCTAGGTGAATTACTAAAACCCGTGTATTTTTAAATAAATTTTCGTCACCCTGTTTAATTAGTTTCATATAAAGACAGTTTATCATATTATTGGTATAATAGAGTTAATGAAGAAGATAAAAAAAGTAATAACTACTAATCAATTTGTAATTAATTATAGAAGAATGCTTCCCTATGCAAAGCCATATTGGAAAAGGGCTGTTTTTGGACTGCTTTTAACTATTCCTGTTGGATCACTAGATGCAGTTATAGCTGTGTTTTTAAAACCATATATGGATAATGTTATGGTAGCTAAAGATGCCAAATATACCTATTATATTCCTTTTGCAATAGTAGGTTTTACTATGTTAAAAGGGTGTTTAGCATATCTTTCTACCTACATCAACACATGGGTCGGTTGTAAAATCACTATGGATTTAAAGAAAAAACTTTATGCCAAACTTTTAGATATGGATATTGGTTATTTTGATAAAACATCTTCTGGTCATATACTTTTCAGATATTGCCAAGATGCTGACATGGCGGCATCTGGACTTATAATGAATCTAAAATCATTTTTCTCTAAATTTTTCTCATCGCTAGCACTCATTGGAGTTTTGTTATGGAACTCTTGGCAACTTTCCATAATAGCAATTGGTGTTTTGGTGGTATTAGTTTTCCCAATACAAATTGTAAGAAAAAAAATGAAAGGGGTAGCGACAAAAACAGCTAATATTCTAGCAGTGGTAAATACTAATTACAACGAGAGTTTTGCTGGTAATAGATTAGTTACAAGTTATAATCTACAACAATATCAAAAACAAAAAACAAAAAATATTTTAGAAGAAGTTTTTGGTCTTCAAATGAAAATGGTTCAATATACAAACTGGCTATCGCCTGTTATGCAGATAATAATATCGTTCGGACTTGCAACAGTTATAGGTTATGGTAGTATACTTATAGTGAACGGAACTATAACAAGTGGTAATTTTGTATCTTTCATTGCGGCTCTTTTAATGTTATATACCCCGCTTAAAACTATTGGAGATAAGTTTGTGTCGGTACAATATTCATTCTTGGCGATAGAAAGGATTTGGGAACTTTTTGAACTAAATCCAGATGTAAAAGATAAACCAAATGCTAAAGAACTTACCAAAGTTAAAAAAGGTATAAAGTTAGAACAAATTCGCTTTGAATATGTACCAGGGGTAGAGGTTGTCAAAGGTATAGATCTTGAAGTTAAAGTAGGACAAATGGTAGCCATTGTTGGTAACTCTGGCGGAGGAAAAACCACAATAGCACATCTTATACCAAGATTTTATGATGTAACTAGCGGAACCATAAGAATAGATGGTCACGATATAAGAGATTTAACACAACATTCTTTAAGAGCTAATATTGCTACAGTATTTCAAGATAATTTTTTATTTGTAGGAACTATAAAGCAAAATGTTTTACTTGGAAGACCAGATGCTACGGACGAAGAAGTAAAAGAAGCTTTGAAACATGCCTATCTTGAAAAGTTTGTAGATAGTTTGCCAAATGGTTTAGATACAGAAATTGGAGAAAGAGGGATAATATTATCTGGAGGGCAGAAACAGCGACTTGCTATAGCAAGAGCATTTATTAGAAATGCTAGTGTATTAATATTGGACGAAGCTACTAGTGCCTTAGATAATAAAGCAGAAAAAGTGGTTCAAAAAGCGCTTGATGATTTAATGAAAAACAAAACAGTACTTGTTGTTGCACATAGATTATCAACGGTTGTAAATGCAGATAAAATAGTGGTAATAGAACAGGGGGAATTATTAGAAGAGGGTTCTCATGAAGAGCTTTTAGCTAAAGAAAGTGGTACTTATAAAATGCTTTACGAAACACAGTTTGCTGTAAAAACAAGAAAAGAAAATGAAGATAAATAATAACTTAGATATATTTTTAATTACATATAACCGCAAAGAGCAGTTAGAGGGTACTTTTAAGCAAATACTTGCAAAAAATAGCCCTATTAAAGATATTCCTATTACTATCCTAGATAATTGTTCCACAGATGGCACAAGCCAACTGTGCGAAGAATATGCCAAACAATATCCCAATATAAAACATATAAGACATAATAAAAATATTGGCGGTAATGCCAATATTACAAGAGCTTATGAAATGGTTACAAAAAAGTATGTCTGGGTGCTTTGTGATGACGATAAATTTGATTTTTCCCACTTTAAAGAAATATCTCAAGCTATGGAGCAAGATTACGATGTTATCTTAGCTTCAAACTACGCTATAACAGACAAATATAGTCTTACACAGCTAGTTAAACAGCTAACGCTTGTGCCAGCAGGTATTTACAAAACAAAGCTTATAACAAGCACTGTTTTGATGAATGCATATTTCAATATTTCTAATATATTCCCACAACTCGCATTAGTATGCAAGGCTATAAACGATAATTGTTCATTTTATATACCAAAACATGGTGTTGTTCAGGTTGGAATACAAGAAGATGGATATTCCTATACAAGAGGGTGCGATGAAGAGAACAATTATATTCACCCTTCAATGAAAAACATGTTTTGGCAAATTGGCTTTATAAATTCTGTACAGATGATAAAAGATAAAAAGAAACGTAAACAATTAATAAGAAAAGCGGATTTTGACCATATAACATTTAAAGAAATATCAACCTATTCTATGTTAAGAAATATTTTATTCACCAATAAAACAAGCAATAAAAGTTATTTTAAAAATACTTGCGATGTGTTTTCCGCAATGCCGTTTTCATACAGAACAATTTTCTTGTTTTTGCTTTTCGATCATTATATAATTAGCAATATTATTCGCATTAGAATACAGCCACACAAAATTTCATTTTGTTTTTTTACAAGATTTAAAACAAGTATAAGATTAAAACCGAAAGAAAAGGTGAAAAACAATGGCTAAAAAAATATTATCAATATGTATTCCAACATATAACCGAGCACAATCATTAGACGAAACTTTAAACAGCATTACAAGCCAAGAAGTTTTTAAAAATTCTAATGAAGTAGAAGTTGTTGTTATAGATAATTTCTCTTTAGATAATACCCCAGAAATTGTGGAAAAATATAGCACAAAATTTCCGACAAAAATTAAATATATTAGAAATAATAAAAATATTCACTCATCAGACAACCATAAAAAAGCATTGGACGCTGGAGCAGGTGAATTTTTAAAACTTCATAATGATAATTTGCCATTTTTAAAAAATAGTTTGGAAGAGATTTTAGGTATTTTGAAAGCCAATTTATCGTCTAAGCCAACAATATTTTTTAAAAATGGCAATTACAAAAAAAACCGAGAAATTGTGCCATGCGATAATATGGATGAATTTGTTAAAGAAGTATCTTTTTACTGCACATGGATAGGCGGTTTTGGTACATGGAAAAGCGAATATAAAAAACTTAAAAACCCATTTAGATATGGCGATTTAATGCTCCCACAAACGGACATGGTTCTTAGATTAATTGCTAAAAGTGGTAAGGGTTTGGTTTGTAGTAAAAAATATTTTGAACAACTAGATGTTAAAAATAAAAGCGGTTATAATGTGGCTGAAGTTTTTGGACAAAATTATCTGTTTTTATACAAAGAACACCTAGAAAGTGATGTGTTAAATAAAGAAGTTTTTCAAGCAGAAAAAAAGAGAGTTTTATTTAAACAAATTATTCCATATTATTTTGATTTTGATAAACAACACAATTTTAAAAAAACAGGATATCTAAAATATTTGAAAGATTATTATAGCGATTGGTTTTTTTATTATTCTTTCCTAAAAATAGTAGAAATGTTTGTAAGTAAAAAAATAAAAAGAAAGATAAAAAAGTTTCAAGAAAACCAATACAAAAAAAAGTGGAAACAAAATAATAAACATAACGATACCCGTGTTATAAATAAATTTGACCAAAGCAAAGTTGTAGTAGGCAATCATTCTTATGGTGGTTTGAAAGTAATAACATGGGGTAGCCCAAAAGAAGGTTTAGAAATAGGACATTTAGTTTCCATCGGCGACGATGTTACATTTGTTTTGGGTGGTAATCATCCGTATACAGGGTTTTCCACATATCCGTTCAAGGTGAAATTTTTTAAAGAACCTACCGAAGCTGAAACCAAAGGACCAATAATTGTAGAAGACGATGTTTGGATAGGTATGAATTGCATGATTCTCTCTGGAATTACAATTGGTAAAGGTTCAATTGTCTGTACAGGCAGTCTTGTAACAAAAGATGTAGAGCCATATAGCGTTGTGGGTGGTGTGCCTGCTAAATTTATAAAACATAGGTTTGAACCTAGCATTGTTAAAGAACTTTCTAAGTTAGATTTTTCTAAAATTTCAGCAGAAACAGTAGCAAAAAACAAAAATATTCTTTATCAAGATATTACGGAGGGTAATGTGAAGGATATTGTCAAAAAATTAAGCAATTAAGGAACATATTATATAATAATCATATGCCATTTGAATTTAAAAAACTAAAAATAAAAGAAGTTGTGCTAGTAGCACCGAAAATTTTCGGTGACGAGCGTGGCTTTTTTATGGAAAGCTATAAACAATCAGATTTTGTAGCAAACGGTATTGTCGAAAATTTTCGGCAAGACAATCACAGTAAATCTGTAAAGAATGTGGTTCGTGGTTTACATTTCCAGTTAAACCCAACCCCGCAAGGCAAATTAGTTCGTTGTACGCAGGGCGAAATTTTTGATGTCGCAGTTGATTTAAGAGAAGGCTCTCCAACTTACGGGCAATGGGTGGGGGAAAAATTATCTGATGAGAATAAAAAAATGTTATATGTGCCAGCAGGTTTTGCACATGGTTTTTCTGTATTATCGGAAACTGCTGAAGTGCTTTACAAAACCACTAATGAATATAATCACGAATTAGACGGCGGTATTGCCTATAACGACCCTGATATTAATGTCGATTGGAAGATAAATGGCGAGCCATTAATTTCAGATAAAGATAAAAATTTAAAAACTTTAAAAGAAACAAAAATAAATTTCACATACGATGGAGATAAATAATATGACAAAAGTACTAGTTACCGGCGGAGCAGGATTCATAGGAAACTGTTTCGTAAGACATATGCTAAAAAAATATCCGGATTACCAAATAATAAATCTAGATGCCCTAACATATGCAGGTAATATAGAAAATTTGGACGATGTAAAAGATAATCCTAATTACAAATTTGTAAAAGGTAATATCTGCGATAAAAAACTTGTAAATAAACTTATGAGCGAAGTTGATATGTGTGTCCATTTCGCAGCAGAAAGTCATGTAGACAGAAGTATAACAGGTCCGGAAATTTTTATAGAAACAAATGTGATGGGAACTCAAATTTTGTTAGAAGGTGCAAGACATAATAAGATTAAAAAATACCTACAAGTTTCAACCGATGAAGTGTATGGCTCGCTCGGACCAACAGGTCTATTTACCGAGGATACACCACTAGCACCGAACAGTCCATATTCAGCGAGTAAAACAGGGGCGGACCTGTTGGTCCGAGCATATTATGAAACTTATAAAATGCCAGTTTTAACAACAAGATGTTCTAACAATTATGGACCGTATCAATACCCAGAAAAGTTGATACCATTTTTTATCAAACAACTTTTAGCAGGCGAAAAAGTACCTGTATATGGCGACGGCTTAAATGTAAGAGATTGGCTTTATGTTTACGATCACTGCGAAGCAATAGATGCAGTACTTCATAAAGGTAAAGACGGTGGAATTTATAATATTGGTGGTAATAACGAAAAAACCAATATGGAAATCACAAAAATAGTTTTAGAAGGTATGGGTAAAGATGAGTCCAGCATCAAATATGTAGAAGACAGACTTGGACACGATAAACGATATGCAATAGATAGTAGCAAAATGAAAAACGAACTTGGCTGGGAACCAAAAGTAAATTTTGAAGACGGCATAAAAATAACAATAGACTGGTATTTGAAAAATCAAGAGTGGATAAAAAATATAGAAAAAAAGCTGGGGTAAAAAATGGCTGACGTATTACTTTCGATATGTATCCCTACATATAATCGAGCAAAATCTCTCGACGAAACGATAGGTAGCATTGTTGCCCAAAAAGCATTTTTAAATAGCAATGAAATAGAAATCATTATTGCCGATAATTGCTCTACAGACAATACTCAGCAAGTTTCAGAAAAGTACACTAACCAATTTTCAGATAAAATTAAATATATAAGAAACGAAAAAAATATTGGTAGTTATTTAAACCAAAAAACAGCATTAGATGCTTCCAGTGGCACAATTTTAAAATTACATAATGATAATTTGGATATGATAGAAGACAGCTTGTCTGACATATTGCAATTAATAAAAAATAATATTAAAGATAAACCAATAATTTTTTGTACCAATGGCAATGCAAAAAATAAAAGCGAATTAATTTTTTGTAAAGATATGAACGAATTTGTTTCCAATGTATCGTATTTTTCAACCTGGATAGGTGGTTTGTTTATTTGGAAAAGCGAATATAAAAATTTGGATAATCCATTTCGCCACGGCGATTTAATGCTTCCACAAGTTGATATTTTACTTAGGCTTTTAGCAAAACAAAGAAAAGCTGTTGTTTATAATAAGAAATTTTCAAGAGTATTGGCTACGGAAAAAAAGAGTGGCTATAATGTTGCCGAAATTTTTGGACAAAACTATATATCTTTACATAAGCCGTACATTGATACTGGGTTATTGGATAGAAATATTTTTCAGAGAGAAAAATTTCGGCTATTGTATAAGCATATAATTCCATGTTATTTCGATTTTGCAAAAGAATTTAACTATAAAAAGACAGGATATTTAAAATATTTGGTAGATTATAAGAAAGATTGGTTTTTTTATTTTAGTTTTTTAATGTTTCCATTGATTTTCATAAAATCGGTAGCTAAAAAAACTATAAAAAATTTATTTAGAAGAGGGTAGGTGTATGAAAATTTTAGTAACAGGTGCTAATGGAATGCTAGGAAAAGATCTATGTCCTTTATTAGAGAAACACGGACACGAGGTTATAAAAACTGATATTGAAGATTTAAATATCAGAAACAAACCCATGGTTATGGATTTTGTAAAAGCAAATAAACCAGACCTTATTATCCACGGTGCAGCATACACCGCTGTTGATAAAGCCGAGGAAGAAAAAGAGCTTGCTTATGAGGTTAATTATCACGGTACAAAAAATTTGGCAAAGGCAGCAAAAGAGGTTGATGCGAAAATAGTCTACATTAGTACAGACTATGTTTTTGACGGCACAAAAGAAACTCCATATACTCCAAAAGATAAACCTAACCCAAAAAATATTTATGGTTTTACAAAACTTGAAGGCGAATTAGCCGTGCAAGACGAAACTCCTAAACATTATATAGTTCGCACAAGTTGGTTATACGGCAAGAATGGTAAAAATTTTGTTGAAACTATGATAACTCTTGCTCAAAAAAACCCAAAACTAAAAGTAGTGGCAGACCAGTTTGGTTGCCCTACATATACAATTGCTTTGGCAGAAGGAATTATAAAACTTATCGAGGATAATGCAAAGTTTGGCACCTATCATATATGTGGCGGTGGGCAAACAAACTGGTGCGATTTTGCCAAAAAGATTTTAGAATTCGCAGGTATCAACACCCCGGTTGAACCTATTAATACAACTGGTTTTCCTCAGCTTGCAATTCGTCCAAAATATGCCGTAATGGATAATGAAGGCAGATGTCCAAGTTGGGAAGATAGTTTAAAACAATATATAGAAAGAAGGTAATAAAAAATGAAAAAACAAAAGACCAAAGGCATAATTTTAGCAGGTGGACTTGGCACAAGATTATATCCGTGTACAAAAGCGATAAACAAACAGCTTTTACCAATTTATGATAAACCGATGATATTTTATCCATTATCAGTTTTGATGTTAGCAGGTATAAAGGACATACTAATAATTTCCAGTAAAGAACATATAGGTTTAATGGAACAAGTATTTGGTAGTGGACAAGAGTTGGGTTTGAATATTTCTTACAAGATTCAATTAGAACCAAAAGGCATAGCTGAAGCATTTATATTGGGTGAAAATTTTATCGGTTGTGATAAAGTTGCTTTAGTATTGGGAGATAATATTTTTTATGGTCAAGGATTTAGTTCTAAATTAAAATCGGCGGTTGAACGAAAAGACGGCGCAAGTGTATTTGCATATTATGTAAACGATCCAGAAAGATTTGGCGTGGTAGATTTTGATAAAACTGGCAAAGCCAAAAGTATCGAGGAAAAACCTAAAGAACCAAAATCCAATTATGCTGTAACAGGTTTATATTTTTACGATAATAATGTTGTTGAATATGCGAAAAATTTAAAGCCGTCTAAAAGAGGGGAGCTTGAAATTACAGATTTAAATAATGTCTACCTAAAAAAAGGAAAGTTAAATGTGGAACATTTGGGTAGAGGTTTTGCCTGGTTAGATACTGGCACACATGATGCTTTGCTTAGAGCTTCAAATTATGTGGAAACAATAGAAAAAAATCAGACAATAAAAATAGCATGTTTGGAAGAAATTGCATACAGAAAAGGCTTTATTAATGAAGAGCAATTAACAAAACTTGCAAAAGAATATAAAGATAATGATTTAAAGAAATATTTGTTAGATGTAATTTCTAAAACTTAAAAAATTATGATACAAAAAATAAAAAATATAGTTCGTTTGCTTGTTCCTAAAAAACTAAGGGGATATATTTATAAATTTCGGTGCAGAGTGGCAAGTCATTTATTTCCTTTAGAAAATTTCCCAAATTGTCCTGATTTTTTTAAACAATATAGGCATTTGGTAAAAAACCCAGAGGTTACTAGAAAACAAGGGGGTTTTGTTTATAAGGATAATTTTTATCCAGACTATTTACATGTTGGAGGGGCTTGTCATACAATATTTAAGGTTGCAAAAAAATATTGTAAAGGAAAAGGGATAGATGTTGGCGCTGGTTTTTGGGAATTTCCTGGTTCTATTCCTATAGACACTACAAGAGGCGACGGGTTAACTACAGATATAGACGAAATAGAGAGAAATTCATTAGATTATGTATTTAGTTCTCATTGTTTAGAACATATTGAAAATTGGCAAGATTCTCTTTCTGATTGGGTGTCAAAATTAAAAAAAGATGCTAAAATTTTTATCTACTTACCACATCCAGATTGTAAAATTTGGAATAAAAGTTCTGTTTTTGTAGGAGATGGACATAAATGGATACCAGAACCTAAAATCATCAAGGAAGCAATAAAAGAACTAGGTTGTGAAATACTAGACTTTGATGATGGACCGGATAGTATGCAAAGTTTTTTTGTATGTGGAAGAAAACTAAAATGATAAAATTTTTTAAAAAAACAATTCGTCCCTTTGTACCAGAAAAAGTGGTTGTTTTTTTTAGGAGCATCTTCCCCGGGAAAAATTATACACAAATGGGTAACGGGGATATTTTGGTTTTAAGCGGGCTTTTTAATAATATAAAATTAAACTGTAGTAGTAGAAAAATTATATTAACTCACCCATGGGAAATTCCCTATAAAAAGTCGAAAAATTCTAAATTTTTTGAATGTTTTAAAAACGACCCTAATATAGATTTAATTATAAACAAACAAGAATGGGAAAATAAAAAAAATAATTTTGTAGATAAAGATGAAATTTTTTTTATATTTCCCCTAGATTATGAAAGTTTTATTGCTTCTAATAAGTGGTATACAAAACCTCTATATGAAAATAATGTTGTGGTTGGGTATGATTTTTTTAAAAACAAAAAAAGTTTAATGGAAAATTTCTTAACACAAAATAAAGTACCATTAAAAAATTTGTACCCTAAAATATATTTTTCAAATAATGAAGTATTAACAGCAGAAAAGATTATAAAAAAACATAATTTGGTTAATTTTTTATGTGTATATCCTTTTCCAAATAAAAAAAACATAACAAAAAATTGGGGTAAAGAAAATTGGCAAAAAATAATTGATAAAACAAATCAATATATTAAAGAGAAAAATCTGAATATAAAAATAGTTTATTTTGGAACAAAAGATCAAGAAAAGTTAAATAATGTTGTAGATTTACGAGGAAAAACAAGTTTTAGAGAAAGTGTTGCTTTAGTAAATAAAAGTATTGGTGTAATTTCTTATAACGGTGCAGGAGTTCATGTTGCAAGAGCTGTAAAAAAACCTTGCATTTGTATTTGTTCTGGTGTGGAAATAAAAGAACATATAGCCTACCCAAACGACACAATAGTTATAAACCATAAAACAAAATGTTGTGGTTGTGGGTTGTATGCTAAATGCGATAATGGTTTAAAATGTTTAACAAAAATTTCACCAGAAAATGTATTTGAAGAAGTAAAAAACCACCTTCTAAACATTTAAAAATTTACACAAATAATAGTAAATCCTGAAGGGGAAGTATAAATCTCTTTTAACTAAAAATATAGATAAATTAGCTAAAAACATATAACTTTTAAAATTTATTAAAAGAGTTTTGTCAATTTCTTTAATTTCTTTTATAGTTTTTTCTAAAAATTCTTTTTTATATTTTATATCAATATGTCTAAAAGCTGGTAATAAATATATTATCTTTTGTTTGTAAAATGCTGATTTATACCTTTCAAAAAAACCATTTTTTTTAAGTGATTTTTCTAATATATCTAGACTTTCAAATAAACAAAAAAGCCCAGCACCAATATGTTTAGAAGAAGCGTTTTTTTTATGATCTAGTTTCCAGTAATACAGAGGTTCTTTTACAATTGCTACTTTTTTACTAAAGGCATATGCTTGGAAAAAAAGAGTAGCATCTTCGCCCCTATTTGTATGTGGTATTTTGATGTCGTATTCCTTGAATAAAGATTTTTTTATAATAGTGTTCCATATAGAAAGCATATATTCTATATTTTTGTGGTTTTTTGGAATAACAACATTAGGTGTATTTTTAAAAAACCTGCTAACTGTCTTACAAACTTCATTTTTATTTGGATAGCTCATATAAAAGTTACACATTGCCATATCGGCATTATTTTTTACTGCAGAATTATACAGTTTTTCATACATAGTAGGATCTAAAAAATCGTCATTATCAACAAATCCTACAAATTTTCCATTAGCTAAAGAGACTCCTTTTGCTCTAGTAGCTCCAGTTCCTTTGTTCTCTTGTTTCAGTGCAATAATATTTTTATGCTTAGACTGATAATTCCTGATAATTCCCCAAGAGTTATCTGTAGAACCATCATCTATTAAAACTATTTCAATATCTTTTAGTGTTTGGGCTAAAATACAATCTACAGTTTGTTTTAAATGTTTTTCCGCATTATATACAGGTACAATTACACTAACTTTTGGCATATTATTTTCGCCCCTTTAAAAATGTATATAATTATTATATAAAATAAGATATGAGTACAAACCCAAACAGAATATTAATAGTAGCATACAGACGCATTGGAGATTTAATTTTAGCAACTCCATTATTGTCTGCAATTCGTCAAAAATACCCGAAATCAGAAATTACTTTACTAGTAAGAAACTATGTTTACCCGTTTGCACAAATGATAACTACCGTTGATAAAATTGCTTATGTACCAAAACTTAATGGTGGATGTAATCCAAAAAGTTTCATATTTAATTTCCTATTTAAAAAGTTCGACCTTTGTATAGATATTACCTTTGGCGATTATAAACACCCAGCTCAATACACCAAATTATCTGGTGCTAAAACAAAAATTGGTTTTTTAAAGCATAAGTATAAAAATTATTATACAGAAATGGTGCAGGATACTCACGAAACACATCATATTTTAGATGCTTACAAAAATATGGCAAAATATCTAAAAGCAAAATACGAGTATGAAAATTTTGGACTAAAAATTTCACCTACAAACCAGCAAAAAGCGCAACAAGCTTTTGAAGATTTAAAAATAGATAAAACTAAATTTAAAATTTTAATACATCCCGGTAATTTTAATTGGACTGGAAAAAGATGGGGCGAAGATAAATTGCTTGAACTTACAAAAAAATTAGCAAATCAAAAAAATGTAGAAATAATTTATTTATTTGGTCCTAATGAAGAAAAAAAAGCAGAAATTTTCATACATAAACTTAATCAAATTTCTCACAATATAAAATTTTTTAGTGGACATAATATAGAAACGGTATCTGCATTTTTACAAAAAATGGATATGCTTTTTGTTTTTAGTACATCTATAATGCACCTTGGCTATGTTTTTAATGTGCCGATACTTTGTTTATTGGACATTCAGGATAGCAAAACTTGGAAACCATATAAAAACCCAAAAGGCAAGGAATTAATATCTAAACAAATGCTCTCTGTATCAGATATTGAGGTTGAAAAAGTTTGGCAAACTTTAAAAGAAATTGCTAGGATTTAGTGAGGGGTTATGCTGATGTTGAAAAGGGTTTTCAATCAAATTATTTTCAGGTTTAAAAGACAAAGTGTTGCACATGCTATTGTAGATATTTTAGTCACATTTTTAATAATAGGCGTACTTACTACCATTGCACTTCCAAAATATATGTTAACTATTGAAAGGGCAAAAGCTACCAAAGCATCTGCCTTGCTTAACACAATATACAAATCTGAAAGAAGATACTTAATATCAAACGACGATTATGCTTCTAGATTTCAAGATTTAGACATTGATACAAGAGCAAAACCAATAACAGATTTCAAAATACAATCGGGCGAGTTTGAAGTAGAACTTGTAAACGAAGGTGGTATATTAGCCGTTGCAGATAGTGGTGAAGGTTATCAATTAAAACTTCTTGGCGATGCTAAAGATATTGAAGGCACAGAATACAAAGCAGGCGAAGTTATTTGTGAAGGAACAGTTATCGAAAAATTTGGTGCAAAAGTTTGTAAAAGTTTAGGTTCAAATTATGTTATTTTAGATACTTCTTCAGGTTCGGGTTCTACTGCAATTGGTGGTATATCAAGCGGTTCTAGTGGTGGACCTCCATCTGGACCAACTGACCCAACAGATCCGACTGATCCAACAGATCCGACTGATCCAACAGATCCTACAGACCCAACAGACCCAACAGATCCTACAGACCCAACAGATCCTACAGATCCAGAACCGGAAGAATGTGTGCCAGGTTCTTCAATTTATCCAGATTGTTGTGAAGGCGATGAAACTTGCGAAGCACAAGATGGTTGTACCGAAGGCGATGCCAATTTCCCAGATTGTTGTGTACCAGACGATGAAAACTATCCTACCTGTTGTGATGGCGACGAAACTTGCGAAGGGCAGGACGGTTGTTCACCAGAAGATTCCAATTATCCAGCATGTTGTACTCCAGAAGATGTAAATTATCCAGATTGTTGTCCAGCAGGTGATGCAACTTGTGAAGCTCAAGACGGTTGTGATGAAGGCGATGCCGGTTATCCAGATTGCTGTGTGCCGGGCGATACAAATTATCCAACCTGTTGTGCAGGAGATGAAACCTGCGAAGCACAAGACGGCTGTGATGAAGGCGATGCCGGTTATCCAGATTGTTGTGTTCCAGGAGATACCAATTACCCAACTTGTTGCGCAGGAGATGAAACCTGCGAAGCTCAAGACGGCTGTGACGAAGGCGATGCAGGTTATCCAGACTGTTGTATACCAGGCGACACCAATTATCCAACTTGTTGTGCAGGAGACGAAACTTGCGAGGCACAAGACGGCTGTGACGAAGGTGATGCAAACTTCCCAGATTGCTGTGTGCCAGGTGATAGCGGATATCCAGACTGTTGTGCAGGCGACGAAACTTGTGAAGGTCAAGACGGCTGTACCGACGGCGATACAAACTTCCCTGCTTGTTGTGTGCCGGGTGATGCCAACTATCCAACTTGTTGTCCATCTGGCGACCAAAGTTGTTTGGATGAAGGTGTAAGTAAAAATTGTAAGAAAGGTTGCGATTGCGATTGTACATGTCCTACAAGTGGTCCGAAAAGTTGTAAATGTAATAACCCTAATGCAGGGAATTACCAAACATGTAAGTGTAATTGTAATTGTCCTGGTAAGGGTGCGAAATGTACAAATACATATCCTTGCTTATGTGAACCAGGAACAACTTAAATATTAATTTATAAATTAAAAAAGCCCCGCACAATTAGTGCGGGGCTTTTTATTTGTATAAGGTGTCTATAAAGTATTAACAAAATTAGTGTTATGTAGTCACGAAAAACAAAAAAGGAGTAGCCTCGCTACGTTTTTTTACTGAATTTTAATTTTTGATGTTTAATATCATCACCACTTTTTTCATCTAAATCTACAAGTACTTCTGTTTTTGGTGGGTACTTACTTTTTAAAATATGTTCTGCAAGAGGATCTTCCAAATCTTTTTGTAAAACACGAAGTAATGGACGAGCGCCGTATTTAGGGTCATACCCTTTTTCTACCAAAAACTTTTTAGCAGTAGGTGTTAAATTTAATTTTATTTCATAGCCGGTAAGTTTTTCTTCTACATCTTTTAATCTTAAATCTAAAATTTCTGCCATATGCTTTTGATTTAAGCTGTGGAATACTATTATTTCGTCCACCCTGTTAATAAATTCAGGGTTGAATACTTTTTTAACCTCTTCCATAGCTTTGCCTTTCATAGCTTTATAATCTCTTTCTTCATCTTCGCCTGCTGTAAAGCCCAAGCCACTGCCAGTTGCTATTTGTCTTGCCCCAACATTACTTGTCATTATTATCACAGAGTTTTTGAAAGATACTTTATGTCCAAGATTATCTGTTAATGTACCTTCGTCTAAAACTTGAAGCAAAATATTATAAATATCTGGATGTGCTTTTTCCATTTCGTCTAAAACTATAACGCTATAAGGTCTTCTTCTTACAGCTTCGGTTAATTGACCACCTTCGTCATATCCGACATATCCAGGGGGCGCACCTATTAACCTAGATACTGCAAATTTTTCCATATATTCGGACATATCTATTCGTATCATAGCTTCAACATCGCCAAACATAAATTCTGCCAAAGTTTTTGCAAGTTCGGTTTTACCAACACCTGTTGGACCTAAAAATAAGAAGCCACCTATTGGTCTTTTTGGATTACCAAGTCCAGTTCTATTTCTTCTTATACTTTGCGAAACACTTTTTACGGCTTCTTGCTGACCGATAATTTTTTCGTGTAAATGTTTTTCCATATTCAAAATTTTATCGGTTTCTGTTTGTGTTAATTTTGTTACAGGTATGCCCGTCCATTTAGAAGCTACTATGGCGACATCTTCGCTTGTAACTTTTACTTTTTTAGTGTTTTTTTCTTTAGACCAACTTTCTTTTAAAGTTTTTAAATTACCTTTTAAATTTTCTTCTTCGTCCCTTATTTTTGCAGCGGTTTCGTATTCTTGGTTTTCAATAGCTTTAGATTTTTGTTCTGTAACTTTTACTATCGCTTCTTCTTCTTTTTTAAATTCTTTTGGTTTCATAGAAACTGCTAAATGTGCTCGAGAGCCAGCTTCATCTAATAAATCTATTGCTTTATCTGGCAATTCTCTATCTGTAATATATTTGTCTGCAATTTCTGCAGCGGCTTCTAATGCGCCGTCCTCAAATTGTACACCATGATGAATTTCATAATTCTCTTTTAATCCTTTTAAAATATTTACGGTTTCTTTTACACTTGGTGCTTCTACCGTTACTGGTTGAAATCTTCGTTCAAGTGCGGCATCATTTTCGATATGTTTTCTATAATCGTCATAACTTGTAGCACCTATACATTGTAGCGTACCACGAGAAAGTGGTGGCTTTAACATATTAGATGCATCTATAGCACCTTCTGCAGCACCTGCACCCATTATGGTTTGAAGTTCATCTATAAAAATAATAACA
The DNA here is from genome assembly GCA_018656005.1 of Candidatus Pseudelusimicrobium marinum. Taxonomy (GTDB): domain Bacteria; phylum Elusimicrobiota; class Elusimicrobia; order Elusimicrobiales; family Elusimicrobiaceae; genus Pseudelusimicrobium; species Pseudelusimicrobium marinum. The sequence continues at coordinate 58,259 of JABHZW010000026.1, forward strand.
TCATCTGCTTTTTCTATTTCGTCTATAATATTTTTAAGTCTTTGTTCAAATTCACCACGGTATTTTGTGCCTGCTACTATTGAGGATAAATCTAAACTTATTAGCCGTTTATTAATTAAAATTTCTGGCACATCTCCTTTTGCTATTTTTTGTGCCAAACCTTCTGCAATAGATGTCTTACCAACACCAGGTTCGCCTAGCAATACCGGATTGTTTTTTGTTCGTCTGGCAAGAATTTGGATAATTCTTTCCATTTCGTCTTGTCGTCCTATAACAGGATCTAACTTTTTATCTCGTGCGGATTGAGTCAAATCTATTCCAAATTCTTGCAATATAGATTTTTGTCCAGCTTGTCCTTGTTGTTCTGGCATTGGCATATTTTCGCCTGTTGGAGGTTGTTGCTGTTGAGATTGTCCTGAAATAGGTTCTTGAATATTTGTAGGTTGTTGTCCCATTGGATTTTGTAATTGATATAAAAACTTAAGTATAGTTTCTCTAATAGTATTAATATTTAGTCGTAAATTTTCTAAAATTCTAACGGCTATACCTTCTTCTTCTCGCAAAATTCCGAGAAGTAAATGTTCTGTGCCGATATGAGGAGTACCTAAAATTTTGGCTTCTTCGTAAGCATATTCAAGTGATTTTTTGGCACGAGGAGTAAATGGAATTTCACCAAGAAGCATCATATTATCGCCGATACCGACAATTTTTTCTACTTGTTGAGAAATTTTGTTTGCATCCACCCCTAGGGATAGTAAAACTTTTGCACCATCGCAATCTCTTAAGGATGTTATTGCTATTAATAGATGTTCTGTACCCACATAATCGTGATTTAATTTTTTTGCTTCTTCCTGAGCCATTAAAATAACTTTCTGCGCTTTTGCAGTAAATCTTGTGTCCATATTGGTAAAACTCCCCTAAATTTTAGAGATAAAAATACTACCTAAATGATATATAAAAGAAAAACACCTGTAAAGTGTAATTATTAAAATGTAAAAAAGATAGGGAGAAAACACACTGTAGATTTTACAACTATTTTGATTGGAGAACGAGAAAAAGGCAGGCGTATAATACCGTGAGTGGGGTTCCCCCCGAGTATTTGAGCCTGCCTTTGACAAAGTTATCGTTCAAAATAGTTGTAAAATCATTGGCCTTCGTCGGAATAGTCTTTAAGCAACTTTGTGCGTGAAGGGTGTCGTAATTTTCTTATTGCTTTTGCTTCTATCTGTCGTACCCGTTCTCTTGTAACATTAAACATTTTTCCAACTTCTTCAAGTGTTCTTGGGTAGCCAGAATCTAAGCCAAAGCGAAGTTTCACAATTTTTGCTTCCCGTTCAGACAATGTCGCTAATACTTGAGTTACTTCTTGTTTTCTTAAATAATCACCCGCTGCTGCTAGTGGCATTGACCCACCTTTATCTTCGATAAAATCTTCCAAATGCGAATCTTCATCGTCGCCAATTGGTGTTGATAAAGATATAGGGTCTGACATTATTTTTAAAATACTTTTTACCTTTTCTATCGGTAATCTTAAAGACTTAGAATATTCTTCCAAGGTTGCTTCTCTTCCGTGTTCTTGGCGGAACTTATTTGTTACTTTTGTTAATTTAGAAACAAGCTCTTTCATATGAACTGGAATACGAATTGTGTTTGCTTGGTCTGCAATAGCACGGTTGATGCTTTGTCTTATCCACCATGTTGCATAAGTGGAAAATTTAAAGCCTCGTTTATATTCAAACTTTTCAACCGCTTTCATTAAACCAAGACCACCTTCTTGAATTAAATCCGATAATTCTAAATTAGAGTTTGCATGCTTTTTAGCAATAGATACAACAAGCCGTAAGTTAGCACGGATAAGTTTAAGTTTATCTTGCAAAATCATATCTTCAAAGAATTTAATTCTTTCATTGAAAGATAAAAACTCTTCCACTGGCATTGGCAAACTAGCTTCTATTCTCGTAAGTCTGCCTTTAATGGCTGTCATATTTTCAAAAGCTCTTTTAATTTCTTCTGGTGGGAAGCCGGTATCTTTTTCTAATTTTTTGGCTGTAAGTTTTTTAGCTTCAAAATCTTTATGTGCTTTTTTTATGTTTGCATATAAACCAAAATGGTCTTCATATCTTTTAAATTCGTATTGAGATTCAGTTACTCTAGTAGAAATATTTTTAATTTTATTTGTTAACCTTTTAATTTTATTTTGATTTAAATCTAACTTAAAAATTCTATCCACGACTTCTTTTTGTTTCTTTTCAAGATTGGTAATTAAAGAACTTCGTCTTTTTTCGCTAACTTTATCTAAGCGGATAGTGTTCATAATTTTTGTAATTTCTTTTTCTCTTTTAGAAATAAATTTAGCGGTTTCTTTTAACTTTTGACGCATTGTGGTAAGTTCTCGTTTAGTTCTTTTACCACGGGGCATAAGTTCTTTAGTTGTCATTTCTTCTTGGTCTACAAGTTCTTCCCAATTACAAATTTCTCGCATAGTTATAGGCGATTCTAATACCATTTTTCTCAAAGCTCGTTCTCTTTCTCTAACATTTCTTGCAAGGGTGAGTTCTTCGTCTCTGTTTAGAAGCGGGATTCTGCCCATTTCAGATAGATACATTCTTATGGAGTTAGAAATATCTACACTAGCTGTCCATTCTGCACTTTGAACTTCTTCTGTTTTTGTAGCTGCACTTTTAGTTTTTTTTCTGTCTACAATATCTACCCCTAAATCTTCTAAGGTGCTCATAAGTTCTTCGATTTCTTCTGTACCCATATTTTCAGATTCTAAAGATCTGTTTATTTCTTCTAAGGTTAGGTATCCGTGCTCTTTACCGAGTTCTATTAGTTCTTGCAATGCTTTATGTTCTGCCATCTGATACTCCTATAAATTATTTTATAAGTTTTTGAATTTTTATTCTCTTTTCCAGCAACTCTTTTGGTGTCTGTCCTGCTGGGTGCGATTTTATTTCTTGCTTAATTTTATTAAGTTCTTTTTTTAAATAACTTCGTTCTAAATTTTTTATACATTCCAAAATATCTCTTTGTTCTTCAAAATCTTTTGGTAATGGTTCTACTGAAGATTTTATAATAAAATTCTCTTCTTTTGGCATTTTTTCTTGTAATTCTTTAGTGATATTCTCATTATCTGGATTATCTTCGTAAATTTCTAAGATATTTGAGAAAATTTGCCATACTCTTTCATTATTAAAATATTCCTTAGTTAAATTTCTTGCAATAGCAATATTTTTGGGATATCTAATAAGCCATTTTACCAAATCGAGTTCTTTGTTATGTGATTTTTCGTCTTCTTTATTATCATCTTTATCTAATTGCGAGGAATAGTAGTTTTGTCTTGGTGCATAACTAGATTTTCTTAACCTATCAGCCAATGCTTGCTGACTAATGTTAAGTGTTTCTGCGCAATATTTTACCCATTCGCTTTTTACAATAGC
>JABHZW010000047.1 GCA_018656005.1 Candidatus Pseudelusimicrobium marinum
AACAATAGATCCTACTCAAGAAGTTGAAGTATTAACGGTTTGTGAAAACGGATATGGTAAAAGAACACCATTCTCTGAATACCGAAAACAAAAAAGAGGCGGTAGTGGAGTTATTACTATAAAAACAAGTGCAAGAAACGGAGAAGTTGTTGGAATAAAAATAATAAGTGAAGAGTATGACTTAATGGTTATTACCGAAAACGGTATGGCTGTTCGCTTAAGATGTCAACAAATTCGTGCAGTAGGCAGAAACACACAAGGTGTAAGGCTTGTTAAGTTTAAAGCAGACAATGACAAAATTGCTAGAATAGCGCCAGTAGTAAAAGAAGATGACGAAGAAACCGTTAAAGAGATTGTTAAAGAAGAAAAATAAACTAAAAGTTTAGAAGACAAATTAAAAGCCCCACTCATTACGAGCGGGGCTTTTTCATAACTAAAAGTTTTTAATTATATTTTTTTCTCGTATCTCTTTTTAGAGGTTTTTGTAGATCTTTTCTTTTTTACTGGTATTCCAATATTTTCAAAGAATGCAGAATTATCTACCGGTCTTCCAAGGAATTTTTCTACAATAATATCCTCATCATAAATACCGCCAACAGCTAATATTTCATTTCTAAATTTCATACCAAGTTTTGGGTTCATTATTCCTTCCTCTTTAAATTTAGAAAACATATCATCTGCAATTACTAATGCCCATAAATAACCGTAATAACCGGCATCATATCCACCCATTAAATGACCAAAACTTGCTTGTGGCATTGTTCCCTTTGTCATTGGCACCATTCGTATATCTTGCATCATTTTGGCATAGGTTTTTGTTGTATCTATTTTGCTTGATGTGTGATATTTCATATCAAGTTGTGCAAAGAAATTTTGGCGTGTCCAAAAAGTTCCGGCATCGGAATTTTTTGCATCATGCATTTTTGTAATCATACTATCTGGTAATGGTTTACCTGTTTGATAATGGCTTGATATTTTTTTAAGAAGGTCTTTATCCCAAGCCCAATTTTCTAAAATTTGGGAAGGCACTTCCACAAAATCTCTACTGGTTGCTGTGCCAGATAATGCAGAAAATTCTGCAGTTGTTAATGCATTGTGAAGCACATGACCAAACTCATGGAAAAGGGTTACAACTTCGTCGTGTAAAAGTAATGACGGATTATCTTTTGTAGGCGGGTTGAAATTTGCAACTATCGCCACAAAAGGTTGTTGATATTGCCCGTCTTGTTTTTTATAACCATCTATCAAACCAAAACATGCGGCATGTTTGTATTTACCGTCTCTTGGAAATAAATCCATATAAAAATATGCTAAAACTTTTTTTGTTTTGGCATCTATAATTGCAAAAGTTCTTACATCTTTATTCCAACTAGGTATTTCTAATGGTGTGAAATTTATGCCAAAAACTTCAGAAAAAATTGCGAGCATATTATCTATAACATGTTGCATTGGGAAATATTCTTTTATTTTTTCCTCATCTATTTTATGGTATGTTTTTTTATATTGATTTATCCAATAACCCAAATCCCATGCAGGAAAATTATTGTTTTTTATATTTGTTGTTGTGTTTCTTAAATCTATAAGTTCTTTCTTTTCAGACTTAGCTTTTGGTTTTAGTTTTTTCTCTAAATCTGTTAAAAACAAATCCACTGTTCTTGGGTTTTTTGCCATTCTATCCTCGAGACGAGATTCTGCATGATTTCTATAACCAAGCATTTTTGCAACCGTATCTCTAAGGGTTATGGATTGCTCCAATAAAGAAACATTTTCTTCCCCCCCTCTAGTATTAAATTTAAACTCTAGTTTTTCTCTTGCGGTTTCATTTTTAGCATTTTGCATAAAAGGTTTGTAATCTGGATAGTTCATAGTTATTATGTATCTGCCGTCTTTTGTTCTTTCTAAGCGGTTGATAAAATCTTCTGGCATACCATTAAGTTCATATTTTTCAACTACCAAAGTATCTTTATTTTCACGAATATTTTGTGAAAATTTTATGGAAAGTTCTGATAGTTTTTTATTTAATTTTCTAAACTCTTCTAGTTGGTCATCTGATAACATAAGCCCGCTATGTCTAAAACCTATCATCATTTCTTTTAATAGTTTTTCTTCTTCTACACCGAGATTTGTGCCACTTAATTTATGAGCATCGTTAAAAGTTTTTATTGCTTGATACAGATCTTTTCTTGTTATGGTGTCCACCATATATTTTGATACCTCTTGATCTAAAGCAAGCGAAGCATCTCTAAGTTTTTTATTGGTGGATACCGAACCTAAAAAACCAGGCACGGTTAATTGTGTGCCATAATTTATAAATGCAAATTGATAAGCAGAAACAGTATTTTCAAAAGTTCTTTTGTCTGCTGGTATTGCCAAGATATCGTCGAAAGTTTTTTCAAGCTCTAGTCTTGCTTGTTTCTCTATTTGTGGTAATTGTTCGGGTGTATAATTAAAGTGTAAAACCCCTTTGTTAAATACTGTGTTTGTTGAGTTTTGCATATTTGCCTCTCCTGTTTGACCAAAAGTCAAAAATATTGATAACAGTAAAAATGTATATAATAATTTTTTCATTTGACCTCCTAATATTGTTTAATAAATTATATAATATTATTACATTTATTATTTATAGAGTGGAGAAGAAAAAATGACAAACGCTTTCGTACCTAAAGAAATATTTTTAACAAAAGGAATTGGTAGACATAAAGAAAAACTAGCTAGTTTTGAAGAAGCTTTAAGAGATGCAAAAATAGCAAGTTATAATCTTGTGCCAGTTTCTAGCATATTCCCCCCACAATGCAAAACAATTCCCGTAAGCAAAGGGATAAAAAATCTTCAAGCAGGACAAATTTTACATTGTGTGATAAGTAGAAATTCTACAAATGAAAATAGAAGATTAGTGTCTGCATCCGTAGGTTTGGCGATACCAAAAGATAGAAATGTGCATGGATATATTTCTGAACATCATAGTTTTGGACAAACAGATAAGCAATCTGGCGATTATGCAGAAGATTTGGCAGCTATGATGTTAGCAACAACTTTAGGGGTTGAATTCGACGAGAATTTAGACTGGGATAAGAAACAAGAAATTTGGAAAATGAGTGGCAAAATTGTACGAAGCACAAATATAACACAATCTGCAATTTGTAGCGATGGACTTTGGACAACCGTGGTAGCAGCCGCAGTATTTGCCGCATAGGCGAGAGGCTCGCCTCCCTCTTTTTTAAACTTCTACATAACACAAGTTTTGCGAGAAATAAAAAAAATGGAAAAAATTAATACAAAAAAATTTATAGGATTAACTAACGATAAAAGCGACATCAAAAAATGTCGCTTTATTGTTGTGCCAATTCCTTACGAAAAAACCACAAGCTATGGACATGGCACAAAATTTGGTCCTAAAAAAATCATAGAAGCATCTTCACAAATAGAACTTTGGGACGAGGAAACCAAAAAAGAAAACTGGCTAAAAGGAATTTACACATCCTCGCCGATAAAATGTAGTGGTAGTGAAAATTCTGTTTTTAAAAATATAGAAAAAGTGGCTAAAAAATATTGCGATTTGAAAAATAAAATTCCATTTTTTATCGGCGGGGAACATAGTATTACACAAGCCCTAACAAAACCATTTATTAACAAACATAAAAACATAAGCATTTTACATTTCGATGCTCATGCAGATTTAAGAAGGTCTTATGAAGGTTTTTCAAAATCACATGCATGTGCTTTATATCCAGCAAGTTTGAAATGTAAAATTGTACAAGTTGGGATAAGAAGTGTTTCGGAAGATGAAGCACTAAAAATAAATAAAAAAAACGTAAAAACTTTTTTGATGCACGAAAATAGAGATGTGAAAAAACTAATACCAAAAGTTTTAAAAAGCTTAACCGACACGGTTTATATAACAATAGATGTTGATGGTTTTGATCCCAGTGTAATACCCGCAACAGGCACACCTCAACCGGGTGGTTTTATGTGGTATGAAGCATTGGATTTATTTAAAGCTATTTGTACGAAGAAAAGTGTTGTTGGTGTGGATATCGTCGAGGTTGCGCCAAGAAAGTTTGATACATTATCTGAATTTAATACAGCAAAACTGATTTATAGACTGATGAGCTATTTGTGCTAGGAGCACATCCTCCTTGTTTAAGCACACTACATAACACTAATCTTATTAAGTTTTTTTGCCACCTTATATATACTAAATATTTTTTATAAATTGGAACCCCGCTTAATATTTTAAGCGGGGTTTTTTGAGGCGAGAATATTATTCTCGCAGAGAAACACAATAAATTTATTTAGTTGTTTCTTAACCTATCTGTCATTTTTTCAAGGTCATCATAAGAACTATAATGTAAAATTAATTTACCACAACCTTTTTTCTTGCCAGATTTTATCTCTACTTTATTTCCCAAAAGTTCTTGCAAACTATTTTCAAAATCCAAAATATCGACGGATTTTTTAGGTTTTACTTTTAGTTTTGGTGTTAGAGCGTGTCTTGCAAGTTCTTCAGTTTGTCTTACAGAAAGTTGTCTATCCCTTGCTTTTAAAAATATATGTTCTCTAAAACCAGCAGGTACCATTAATAATGCTCGTCCATGTCCTTCAGACAAACTGCCTTTGTTAATTGCTTTTTGAATGTATGGTTCAAGCTCTAAAAGTCTAAGTGTATTTGAAATTGAACTGCTACTTTTATTGCAGTATTCAGACAATTCTTTTTGCATAACACCAAACTGATTTATTAAATTTTTATAACCATTTGCAGTTTCTATTGGGCTTAAATCTTC
>JABHZW010000045.1 GCA_018656005.1 Candidatus Pseudelusimicrobium marinum
ATTTAACACCGATTTTCACAGCTAGTTTAAGCGTCAAAAACATACCTTAATTTACTGCTTTGTCATTGCAAAAGTCACAACCCCCATACTTCATCTTAGTAATCTATACATCTCAGTTATAATTGAATTAAATAAATATTCATTGCTGCTTTAAATGAATATTTATCAAAAAAGATAGTATTATTTATTAGGGAGGTATTTTGACGATAATAATGCTTGTATGACTATTATGAATATGTCATAAATTATAATAAAACGCGTATAATGGTTCATAAAAGTCAATATAATAACTGTTTTGAAGTTATATATAATTATTAAACATAGTTATCACAGTCTTATAATCGTCATATTAAAACCCAAATATGGAATATAATTTAACTGATTATTTTTCTCATCCGGATAATCAAAGACAAAAACAATATGAAGCTGTGAGAGCAATTATTATTGATAATAAAACAGCAGAAGAAACCGCAAAAAAGTTTGGCTATAAAACCAGCACTGTTTATTCTTTACTTAGAGATGCCAAGGCAGGAAGGATTGAGTTGTTTCCGACAGTAAAAATGGGACCTAAAAAGAAACGAACGTCTATTGAGGTTCAGGAAAAGATCATTATTTATAGAAAGCAAAATTTATCGTCTCCCGATATTGAGCATCATTTGTCAAAAGAGGGTATCAGTATATCCATTAGAACAATAGAAAGGATATTAAAAGAAGCAGGGTTTCAAAAATTAAGAAGAAGAACATTTGCAGAGCTCGGAAAAGCAGTCAGCAATAATATATTACCAGAGCGTTCAGAACAACTGAATCTTAACGTTCTTAAGCCCTTTAATATCGATTGTCCCTCTGTCGGGGTATTTTTTTTCCTACCTTATATTAAGGAATCTGGTATCTTAAAAATTCTCAAGAGTTGTAAATTGCCGGAGTCAAGCGACATAGACGCCGAGCAAGCATGTTTATCTATGTTAATATTAAAACTAATTGGTCGCCACCGGTTAAGCCATATTGGTGCGTATGATCAGGAACCTGGACTTGGGGTTTTCGCCGGTTTAAATATCCTTCCCAAACCCACTTATATGAATACATACTCCTGCCGTTGTTCCGAAGCTCAGTTAATGAAATTGCAAAACAAAATTATCAAGGCATTTAAAAAGAAATATCCAGAATTTTATCGTAGTGATTACATTAATCTTGATTTTCATTCCATCCCTCATTTTGGTGATACGTCGAATATGGAGAAAGTTTGGTGTGGTGCCAGAGGAAAAACCATGAAAGGAGCAACCACTGTTTTTGCCCAGGACAGCCAAAGTAATGCAGTGATATATACAAGGGCTGATATATTACGAAAAGAAGAAGCCGATGAAGTAAAAAAGTTTGTTGCTTTTTGGAAGAAGAGTAAAGGAGATGTTAATGAAACACTTGTCTTTGATTGTAAATTCACAACATATCAGGTTCTTGATGATCTACAAGATGATAATATTAAATTCATAACACTTAGAAAACGTAATGCCACTTTGATTGAAAAAACCCTGGAAATACCAAAGGTAAAATGGGAAAAAATTTATGTTTCAATTCCCAAACGAAAATATAAAAGAGTTTCTGCTTGCGAAACCCAGATCAAATTTAAAAACTGCCAACATATATTTAGGCAAATCGCAATCAAAGATCATGGCCGAAGTAAACCAACTTTTATCATCACTAACAACAAAAACTTGCCCATAAAAACCATATTGGAAGTATATGCCAAGCGTTGGCGAATCGAAAACAAACTATCTGAACTTGTGACCTTTTTTAATCTGAACGCACTTTCATCACCGATAATGACGCGTATTCATTTCGATATTCTGTGGACTATGATTTCTGATACTTTATACCATCGTTTTGCACAGGACTTGAGACGTTTTGAAAATGCGAGTGCATCACAACTTTTTAGAAAATTTATCGATATGCCTGGAAGAGTGATCTATGATGGTAAAAAATTCACAATAAAAATTAGAAAAAGAGCACATACTCCAATTCTAAAAGAAGTTAAGAAATTACAAAAACCGATTAAAATTCCTTGGTTAAATAATCGAACCATAGAATTCATTTGGACAGCATAATTAGGGTATGATTCTGACGGTATTAATGTCTGTGAAAATCGGTGTTTAAC
>JABHZW010000050.1 GCA_018656005.1 Candidatus Pseudelusimicrobium marinum
TGTTATAAATGGTGGTTTTGGATGTTGACGAACTTCTTTTCTATCTATTTTTTCAATAATTTTATCTTTATCTTTTAAATTATGAATTACATCTTCCAAACTTTCACGAGTTTTAAACACACTGTTTTTAACTTTATAATCTTCTGTAAAAAGTTTGTAAGTTGTTGTGTTTTCTACAGGTTCGCCTTTGAATCGGACTAGTTTTGCAAAAAATTCTTTAGGGTCGTCGTCTTTTTTTAGTTTTGCGTTTAAGGAGAAATATGTTTCTTCTACAAAGTCTAAAATTTCCTGATGCCTTTCTGCAAGCATTCTAACAGCGACACTTTGTACCCTACCAGCAGACAAACCACTAGTTATCTTTTTCCACAAAAGAGGGGAAAGTTTATAACCTACGAGTCTATCTAAAATTCTTCTTGCTTGTTGAGCATCGACGAGATATTTGTTTATATCTCTTTCATGCTCGAAAGATTTTTGAATTGCAGACTTTGTAATTTCGTGGAAAAAGATTCTTTTGACTTTATCTTTACCCATTTTCAAAATTTCAGAAATATGCCAAGCAATAGCTTCTCCTTCTCGGTCAGGGTCCATTGCGAGATATACTTTTGTACAATTTGCTGCAGATTTTTTAAGTTCTGCTATAGTTTTTTTACTTCGTGGCATTACCACATACTTTGGTTTAAAATCTTTTTTATCGTCTATACCAAGTTCTTTTGCAGGCAAATCTCTGACATGCCCGAAGGAACTTTTTACTGCATAATCTTTACCCAGTATTTTTCCTATTGTTTTTTGTTTTGCGGGGGACTCAACCACCACTAAATACTTACTCATATTATCTCCTATATTGTGTATTTTGAGAAGATTTTTGGTTTTCTTTGCGACGACTAGTAGGTGCAACGCACACGAGCGAAGCGAGTGTTCCTACTTTAGGAGCAAAAAAACCAAAAAGCACTCAAAATTAGTAACTAAAAAATTTATTCTTGCTATATAATCCATCCTTGGATGCTAATATCCCCTTAACTTCCAAGTTAAACAATAATGTCGATGCTTCTGATACATTTATGTTTAGCTTGTTTACGATATCGTCCAAACTAAGTTCGCTACTTGCAATAAGCTCTAGCGTTTGTTTTTCTATGTCTGATAGGTTCGCTATATTTATACTTTTCTCTTCTTTACTTTTACTATCTTCTACCACGATGTTTTTCTGAAATTCCATTGGTATCGCATCAATAATATCCTGTCCGCTGAAAAGTGGTGTAGCGCCATCTCTTATCAACATATTTGTACCACCACTTTGAAGACTGTCTATCGGACCAGGTACTGCAAACACATCTTTGCCTTGTTCCAATGCCAGTTTTGCAGTTATTAATGCTCCACTTTTTTCCTCGCCTTCAATTACCGCTGTAAACATTGAAAGACCTGCTATTATGCGGTTTCTTCGAGGGAAATGGAACGGAAGTGGTGGTTTATCAAACGGGAGTTCTGATATTATTGCACCACCATTATCCAAAATTTCTGTTGCTAATTTTCTGTTTTCTGCTGGATAGCATCGTCCGATGCCTGTGCCAACAACCGAATAGGTTGGCTTGTTTAATGCGACGGCAGCTTTTTGTGCAGTGCTATCTATACCACGAGCCAAACCACTTACAACTACTATACCTGCACAGCTTAGATCCGCGGAAATTTTATCCGCACATCGTTTACCGTAAGGTGTAATTTTTCTCGTACCTACTACGGCAACTTTTATTGCTTGCGGATTAAAATTTCCGCGGATATATAAAACGAGTGGGGGTTCTTTTAGGGTTTTTAGTGATTCTGGATAATCTTCGTCTTCTAGTAGGAGGATTTTGCCATTTACCTTTTCTGTTTTTGCAATTTCTTCATCTGGGTTTAAAGTTTTTGCTTCTTTTAGCAAATTTTTTGCACTATCAAGAGAGATTATTTTACTTTCAGCTAACGCCATAGGTGTTTGCTTTAGAATATTTTCTGCTGAGCCGAACACTTCGATTAGTTTATAGAACCAATCCGCTCGCAGGTAAGTGAACGCATTTAATTGTATTCTAGCCAATCTTTCTTGTTGTGATAATTCCATTTTTGTCGTCATTTTATTCCTTAAATTTTAAATTTGTAGTTTAACTATAATCCCCTAATAGTGCACAAGCCGAAGGCAAAGAGGGGGTAAGCCCTGCTTACTCTGCTACACCTTTTCTATCCATTGTGCGGTATTGGAATACCTCTATTATATGCGAACTCTTTATATCTGGTTCGCCTTCCAAATCCGCTATTGTTCTTGCGGTCTTTAAAATCTTATCCAAACTTCGTGCCGATAACCCCAACTTTCTCATCGCATTTTCTAATACAGAGCCAGCATCGTCTGGTAATTTACAAAATTGTTTCATCTCTTTATTTGTCATAAAGGCATTGGCGGTTGTTTTGGAATTTTTGAACCGTTCAACCTGAATATCCCTTGCTTTTACTACCCGCTCTTTAATATTTGTTGAACTTTCACCTTCGGACAATTTTTTCCAATCCCCATACTTTACTGGGTTCAAATTTATAGCCAAATCTATCCTATCCAAAAGCGGACCAGAAATTTTGCCCTTATATCTGTTAATTTGTGCGGGTGTGCATCTGCACATTCTTTCTGCTTGCCCGTTATGTCCGCAGGGGCAGGGGTTCATTGCGGCTATAAGTGTAAATTTTGATGGGAAGTTCACACTTTCCTTAGCCCGTGAAATTGTTACATTAAAACTTTCCATCGGTTGTCTTAAAACTTCCAAGCTTGCTCTTGAAAATTCTGCAAACTCGTCCAAAAATAAAACACCGTTATGCGCAAGTGTAACCTCGCCCGGTCGTGGATTACTACCACCACCTACTAATGCGATATCTGAAATCGTGTGATGCGGATCTCTAAAAGGTCTCTCATCCATAAATTTTGTTTTGCCAAGCAAATTGCATACCGAATATACTCTTGTAATTTCTAAAGCTTCATCGTGCGTTAGAGGGGGGAGTATAGTATTAAAGCGTTTTGCAAGCATACTTTTACCAGTACCCGGAGGACCTGATAATAATATGTTGTGGCTACCGGCGGCTGCAATTTCCAACGCTCTTTTTGCAAGGCTTTGACCTTTAACTTCACTAAAATCTAAGCCGTGAACTTCCAATTTTTCTTCTTCGTTGGAAATTGCAGCTGTAGTATTTAAAAGTTTATCTGCTGTAAGATTACCTTCCAAAAAATATACCAAGTCTTTCAAACTAATTGGGCAGAATGGTTGGGTTTTTGAAATTATTGCTTCGTTTAAATTATCGTAAGATAAAAATACCGAATTTATCTGTTTACCTTTACCCTCTTTGATAGCCATCAACATTGGCAATATACCAGAAGCTGGTTTTATGTGTCCGTCCAAACCAAGTTCTGCCACGAAAACAGAAGTACTAATTTTTTCCTTAGCATTTTCAGATAGCTGATTTGTTGCACTCAAAATCCCAATTGCAATTGCAAGGTCATAATGCGAACCGCTTTTTTTTATTTTTGCAGGACTTAAATTTACAGTAATTTTTTTAAGCGGAAAGCTGAATCCAGAATTTCTTATTGCACTTGCAACTCTGTCTTTACTTTCTTTAACTTCTGTATCTGGCAAACCCACAATGGAAAATGTGGGAAGTCCTGCAGAAACATCTGTTTCTACAGAAACTAAAAATCCATCTATCCCTTTTATCGCCGTACAATGTATCTTTGAAATCATAAGTTAATCCTAATGTTTAGTTAAAGTATAAAAATATTCTGCCTTTTGCAAAGCCAGCAACATCAAATGTTGTAGAATCTTTTCTTAATATTCTTGCTGCAAGTTCTTGTGTGGAATCTGTTTTTATATGTGCCTTAAAATCTGCTGAAGAGCTTGAATATCTTTCTAAAGAAAAATCTTCAATTTCTTCTATAGACATCAATGCTACTTGAAGTTTTTTAAGTCTATCCACTTTTTTAATATTTTCTACAGTTATTGTTATTTCTTTATAGTTGTGTAAATTTTTCTCCAAAATATTAGCAATTTGCATAGATGCTTTTTTACAAGCATTACTTATCGCCTTTTCAGATGCTATATTTGCCACACCATCTAACCCACTTGCTTGTGCAGTTTCTTGTTTTATTAGCTTATAATTCTTGGTGGAGTATGCTTTCAAATTAGCATTCGCTTTATAAGTGTTAAAGTTAGATATTGTAGAAATATTTTCTAATTTATAACTTTCCGCTTCGGAAATTATCACAAATTTTGCACCGTTTCTTTTTGCTACTTCAAAAATTTCGTTGGTATCTGTTTTATTTTCTATCTTGATATTTGAACCTAGGAAAGAAAATTGATAATCCTTTAAACTTCTGTATATAGAATTTTTACAGATATCCGATTTTTGTGGAACACTATCCACAATTTCTGAAGAACTTACAAGTATTGGGAATTTTTTAGTATCTTCTCTTTTCATAGTTTCAAATCTGTCGGAAATTTCTCTTACAGCGACTAAAACTTTTGCTTTTGTGTAATAAAGTTCGCCTCTTTGTTCTTTTGCAATGACATGTGAACTATGTACAAAGTTTTTATACTTTGCTAAAATTTCTGTTTCTAAAAATGGTTGCAAACGGTCTTGCTCCATTGGGGATATAAAAATTTCAGCTACTTCTTTTACTGCTAATTTTTCGGCTTCTTCTAATCCTCGTTCTCTTGTACCTCTTAAGTTATAGGGGTCGAGTTCTACAAAAGATTCTACTTTAACATACTCGCCTTCGCCCTTAGAGCTAAGCCCTAAAGAATAACAGCCAGCAAGCATTAAAGATATAACCATCAAGGTTATTATTTTTGTTGTTATTTTCATATTGTTTCCTTTTGCCAATTTTCTACTTAAGCATTTCTGTTAATACTTTTGTGTAGGAGCTTGGTGCTTTTAAGTTTTCGTAATTTATTATTCCACATCTAATTAACATAACTTCAAGCATGTGTGTTAAGATGTCATAAAAGTTTCCTTTTACAGTACCTTTACAAATATCTTCAGGTGGTCCTAATATTACAGCACCCTTAAGGTTTTTGTCGTCACAAACATTTGCTATTTTGAATGCAGATGATATGAAATTGTCCGTTTTATAGGCAGATTTTAAGCCAACCTCAAAACCGCCTGGTATTTTAAGTTCTTTGGCTCGTTTATCTAAAGCATAGATCATCCATTTCATTTGCTCGGATTTCCCATATGGGTAGAAAAATCCTATCTTACCCCATTCTCCATTTCCGGTTTTGGTGATAGATTTTGCATTTGTTATGGTTTCTTTTACTATTGCACTTTCTTCATCTTCGCCTTCTTTTGCTAAGATAAGTTCCAAGAATTTTTTTGCATCTAAGTCTTCGTCTTTTTTGCCTATTAGGTTATAAAGTGTTTTTACACGGTTTATAATTCTAGATGCTTTGCTTAGGGAAGAATCGAAATAATTTTTAATATCGTTTTCATCTCCAAAAACTACTTTTGCGCTTTCAAGTTGTTTTTTTATTATGTTTTTAAAGTTGCTTTCTGATGGATATTTTAACTGAGATGTCCACCCATTATTAAAATTAAATTTGATAAGCCCTTCTAGTTTATGTAGATTTGCCGGTGGATATTTAGATGTTAAAACAATCTGTTTCTTTTCTTTTACAAAATGGTTAAGCCATTTTGATATTAAATCTTTATTTTGTTTATTGACAGCCATTAGATGCACATCGTCTATAAGAAGTGCTTGCATAGATTGTAGGAATGTTTCAAGCTCTTCTATTCTATTTTCGGTTACATATCTTTGTATACCTCTTGAAAATCGCACACCGTTTGTTATAAGTATTTTATCTAAACCTATGGTTTTAGAAATTTCGTAAGCAATAGCATTAATAAAATGTGTTTTGCCCGTTCCATTAGAGCCATATAGAAATAATGGATTGTACATTTTACCTAAACTATCAATCACTGTCATAGTTGTAGCATGGGCAAAACGATTTGTACCAATTACCATATTGTCAAAAGTTAGAGTTGGTATTAACGGCATTTCTATAGGACAATTATGATCTTCATCTTTAGCATCTTCCGGCAACTCTATAGATTGATACTCTTTATCCATATCTGCAGGTGATGCGGGTTTCTTTTTAAAAGACATAGTTTGCTTAGTATTTTCACTAGGCAAATCTTTGTTTAAAATATCGTAATCTTCTTGTGTTTCTGTTTTTTTATCTTTTTCTGGTTCTTCTTCTCCAGTTGTAGTTGTTGGCATTGGCGGTTTAATTGGAGGAGGTGGAATTTTTTTTTCTTTTATTTTTTCTTCCTCATCTAAAATTTCTTCTTTTTTGTTATCAGTATCTTCTTCTAACTTTTTAGTTACCTCGGGTGGTGCTTTTGGTGCAGGTGGCATTGTGGGTGGTTCTTCTGTTAGAGTAACTTCTGCTAATTCTTCTTCCTTTTTTTCTAGCTTATTTTCTGTTTTGGTGTTTTCCAAAGTTGGTTTTGGTGGCGAAGTTAGTGATTTTCCTTGTTCGTTTGTATTGGTACTAGTAATTTCATCTGCCAACGAATCTACCTCGCTTGATGTTCTGGTTGCTTCAGTTTGATCTAAAATTTCTTTAAACATTCTATCTTTAATGTGAGTTTCTTGTTTAGTCTGTTCTTGTTTTGATGGGTTATTGCTTAACGAAGTGTTTTCAAGTTCTTCTGCAAGCATACTATCTTCCATCACCCCAAAACCGCTTAGCTCGCCCTTTTTGTTAATAGCAGGGGTAGTAATAGGTTTTTCCTCTTCTTCTTTTTTTTGCTCGTCTTTTTCTTCTTCTGGTTCTTGTTCTTGTTTTTCGGGTTCTTCTTCTGATTTTAAATTTTTATCTAAATTTAATCGTTTTCTTGGTTTTATATTTATATCGCCTTGTAAAATATCGTCCAATATATCGTCTGAGGTTGGTTCTGGTTCTTTTTCTTCGGGTTTTTCTTCAGAAGGTGTTGGTTCTACAACTTCTTCTTCAAAATGCGGATTAGTTTGCTCTTTAGATTTAGATTTTATGCGATTTGTTATTTCAGATATACTTTCAACTGGTTTGGCGGGAGCTTCGTCTGTCTTTTCTTCTTTTTTAACTTCTTCTTTTTTATCTCCATCTATATCTAGGTATGGTATTTGGATATCAGTATTTAATAGAATTTCGTCATTCTTTTTCGGTTCTTCTTTTTCTTCTGGTTTTATTTCTGCAACACTTTGTGTTTCGCTAATTTTTAGTGCTTCTTCTTTGGCTATGTCTTTTTCTAAATTTGCAAGATCATTGTTTTCTGTTGATGCAGTTTCTTCTTTTCCATTTTCTTTATCTTGTATTTTTTGTCTTAACTCTCTCAATTCTTTTAGTTCTTCATCTGTATTTTCGGTGGACATATCAGTACTTGTTTTTTTAAAACTATTTTCTATAGACATAAGATCGTCCAAATTTTTACTATCTTTAGTAATTTCCCTTATTCGGTTTCTTATGGTGTCTAATTCGTTTTCTTCTACGGTTAATTCAAACTGGTGTGTATAAGGTTTTTGGTTAGACGCTTCTGGCTGATTGCACTTGCCAGTTAACGCCTGTGAAATTGCATCAACATCTTTGTCATTGCCATTTATTAATAGCAAAAATTTTTTGTTGCCTTCAAAATCTTCAGTTTTTATTTCCCAGTTATTTATCATATTATTTTAAGATACTATCTTAACTCCCGCACTAGTGCCTATTCTACTGGCACCGGCTTCTATCATTTTTACGGCATCTTCGTAGGTTCTTATACCTGCGGATGCTTTTACTTTCATATGACTTTTAATATTTTTCTTCATTAACTTGACATCTTCCACCGTTGCACCCTTATCTGAAAAGCCTGTTGATGTTTTTACATAATTTGCCCCTGCTTTTGTACATAGCTGACAAGCTTTTGCTTTTTGTTCGTCTGTTAAGTAAGAAGTTTCTATTATTACCTTCAAAATTTTATCACCACACATATTTTTGATTTGTTCTATCTCGTTTCTGACATATTCGTACAAACCTTCTGTAAGTGCGGATATGTTGATAACCATATCAATTTCTTGAGCGCCTTCTTGTATAGCTAATTTGGTTTCTGTTAGTTTTGTTTCGCTACTATTAGCACCAAGTGGGAAACCTATAACTGTGCATACTTTAACCTCGCTATCTGCAAGTAATTGCTTGGTAAGAGGTATATAGTACGGATGCACGCATACGGATGCAAAACCATATTGTTTGGCTTCCTTGCACAAGGTTTCTATATCTTGTTTTTGTGCATTTGGTTTTAAGTTTGTGTGATCTATATATTTTGCTAGTTGTTTTTTATCTTTATCCATTTTCCCTTATTCCCTATTCCCTATTTTTTAAAATTTATAATTCTTAAGAAAGATTCTGCTTCTAAACTCTTACCGCCTACTAAAGCGCCGTCAATATCTGTTTGACCCATTAATTCGTCTACATTCTCTGGTTTTACACTGCCACCGTAAAGAATTCTTGTTTTATCAGCAAATTCTTGGCTGTACATATCTGCTAAATGTTTTCTTACCTGTTCGTGTGTTTCCTGTGCTTGTTGCGGGCTTGCTGTTTTACCTGTGCCTATTGCCCAAACAGGTTCGTATGCGATTATTAGGGTTTCTAAATCTTTTTCCTCAAAACCAGCAAGCCCGCCGTCTAGCTGAGCTTTCAAAATTTCTAAGGTTTTGTTAGATTCTCTTTCCTGCAAAGTTTCGCCTATACATAAAACAGGTACTAATTGATGTGCAAGCGTAGCTTTTAATTTTTTGTTTATAACGATATCCGTATCGCCGAAGACAGATCTTCTTTCGCTATGTCCTAAAATTACATGCGATACAAATTCTTTTAATTGTGGACAAGATACTGCAGATGTAAATGCACCTTTATCTTCAGAGTGGCAATCTTGCGACGCTATAATTATCTGCGTACCTTCCAAAATTTCTTTAGCTGTTTGTAAACTTGTAAAGCTTGGTGCTACCATAACTTCGGAATCATTAATATTTTGAAAATTTTGCTTCATTGCTGTTAAAAGTTCTTTAGTTTCTGTGGTATTGTTGTGCATTTTCCAGTTGCCTGCGATAAAATATCTTCTTGTCATAATTTGATTTCTCCCATTTAACTCAAATAAATTTAGCTCGCTTTTTGTAAGCGTCATATATAAATATAATATATATTATAATAAAACATTATTTATAATTAAGCAAGTACATCATTTTTGAGGCAGGTTTTATCTAGTGGGCAGATGGCACATTTTGGCTTTCTAGCATTGCAGATTTTCCGTCCGTGCCATATGAGAGCATGAGATATCCATATCCATTTAGTTTTAGGAAGTAGTTTCATTAAATCTTTTTCTACTTTTTCTGGTGTTCTGTTTTTTGTAAGACCCATGCGGAAAGCAAGTCGTTTTACATGAGTATCCACCACAACACCTTCACTTTTTTTATACCAGTTGCCCAAAACAACATTTGCAGTTTTTCTTGCGACACCGCGAAGTGTTAAAAGTTTTTCCATAGAATTTGGAACTTCGCCGCCAAAATTTTTGATTATTTTTTTGCTAGATTCAATCAAACTTTTACTTTTATTTTTATAGAAACCTGTTGGTTTTACAATTTTCTCTACATCAAAAATTTTGGCTTCTGCCATACTTTCAACCGTTGGATATTTTTTAAAAAGTATAGGTGTAGTTTTATTAACTCTAACATCTGTACATTGTGCAGAAAGTATTACAGACATCAAAAGTTCGTACGCATTTTTATGTGTTAATGCGCAGTCCACTTCTGGATAATGTTTCTGTAAAATTTTAATTATTTCTTTATATTTTTTGAGCATAATGTTGATATGAAAATTATTATATTTATAGCAATTATCGACGCACTGGCAGGCAAATCTAGCACAAAAGAAACAAGCACACCAATCACTAAAGATAGCACACCAAATAGTCCTGCAAAAAATATTGTTTGCTTAATATTTTTTGCAATTTGCATTGCAGATGCCGGTGGAATTATTATCATCGCACTAACAAGCATTATGCCTGCAGTTTTTATTCCAAGCACAACAGCACAAGCTGTCATCATAACAATTAAAGTGTTTATTGCAGAAGAATTTATGCCTAGAGTTTGTGCATGTTCTTCATCAATTGTTGTTGCAATTATTTGTTTGTAAAAAATAAAAATAAGTAAAAGTATAATTAGAGAAAGTGCTACGGAAATTATAACCTCTTGTTTTGAAACTGCCAAAATATTACCAAACAAATAATAAAATAAATCTGTATTAAAACCCTTTGCTAAACTTGCCAAAATTAATGCAATACTAATTGCCCCAGCAGACAAAATACCAATAGCACTATCACCATAAACTTTTGCCTTTTCTGTTAGTTTTAAAATCAAAATAGAAGCCAGCATTACAACAGATAAAGTGACAAGTAGGGGGCTTTTGCCGATAAACAAACCAATAGCTATACCAGCAAGTGCCGTATGGCTTAATCCATCGCCTATAAGAGACATTCTTTTAGACACCAAAAACACGCCCAAAACACCACAAATTACGGCAACAAAACTGCCTGCAATTAATGCATTTTGAATAAATTGATAACCAAAGAAGTCTGCTATCATTTTGCACCTCTTTTTTTAAGTTTTTTTACTGGGCAACGATGGTTAAAATTTTCTTCATGTATGTGATCTATAATATGTTGTTTAAATGCACCAAGATATTTTTCTACCGGTTTGCTTTTGCAAAATTGCAACCTATCGCCATCAAAAATTAATTGTTTATCTAACAATAAAAAGTGTGAAGCATATTTGCCGATATCATAAATATCGTGTGTGGAAAGTAATATAGTTATATTTTTTTCGCAATTTAATTTTCGCAAAATTTCAAAAAAACTTGTTTTGCTTTTTGTGTCTAAATTGCTTTCTGGCTCGTCTAAGATAAGTAAATCTGGTTTGTTTAATAATGCTCGTGCTAAAAGT
The DNA here is from genome assembly GCA_018656005.1 of Candidatus Pseudelusimicrobium marinum. Taxonomy (GTDB): domain Bacteria; phylum Elusimicrobiota; class Elusimicrobia; order Elusimicrobiales; family Elusimicrobiaceae; genus Pseudelusimicrobium; species Pseudelusimicrobium marinum. Next base: position 11,009 of record JABHZW010000050.1, read on the forward strand.
ACTCTTTGTTGTTGTCCGCCAGAAAGTTGCGAAAAAGTTTTGTTTTTTAACGAAGTTATTTTAAGTAATTTTAAAAGTTCGTCTAAATAATTTTTAGATTTTGTTTTTTTATTTTGTGTGCAACAATCTTCTTTCAAAACTCGTCCCATTAAAATAACTTCGTGTACAGAAATCGGCATCTTGCTAGAAAATATTTTATTGTGCTGAGACAAATAACCTACCCGATGCCAATGTTTAAATTTTGTTATGTTTTCGTCGAAAAGTTTAATTTTTTTGCCGTCGGGAAGTATGCCAAGCAAAACTTTTAAAAGTGTACTTTTACCGCCAGCATTAGGGCCTATTAAAGCTGTAAAATTACCTTTTTTTATATTAAAGGAAACATTGTCTATTGCAACTGTTTCATTATATTTATAAGACAAATTTTTTGCTTCAACTATATTTTGCATATCGTTTTTCTATTTCTTTTGGCAATTTAACCCTTTAGAAATATTCTTTAAATTTACTCGCATTAAATCTTGATAGGTTTTATTTCTTTCAAAATCCATTTTAGAAATACCGTCGATAGGGTTTAATAATAAAACTTTAGTATTTGTTTCATTAGAAATCATTTTCGCAAAAGAAGGGTTCAACATTTTTTCAGTAAAAATGTATTCAATGTTTTTTGAATTGATATGATTTATAAGTTGTCCAACTTGTTTTGCACTTGGCTGGTTTGTTGCTTCTTCGTTTTGAACAGGCACAAAATGTAAACCTAATTTATTTGACATATCGCCAAAAGCATCATGCCCAATATGCACAATTGTTTTTCTTTTACAATTAGAAAGTTGCGAAACAAATTCTTTACCAAGTTTATTGATATCTTGTTTAAATGCTTCTAAGTTTTCTAGATATATGGCTCTATTTTTTTCGTCGATAGATGTTAAATAAAATGTAATTTGATCTGCCATAATTTTCACATTGTAAAAGTTTAGCCAAGCATGAAGACTTTCTTTATTTTCTGTGTTTTTTGTAGTGTTAACAAACATCAAAGGTTTCTTGCCTTTATACGAACTTTCGATATCTTTTACCCAAGGTTCAAGCTCGTAAGAAGTGTAGATGAATAAATTTGTGTCTGATAATTTTATAATGTCTGATGGTTTAAGTTCAAAGTGATGAGAATCTTGTCCCGGTGGTATAAACATATCCAAATTAATTAAATTACCTGCAATTTGTTTTGTTATGGAATATGTTGGGTAATCTGCCGCTATGACGGAAATTTTACCGTATTTAATTGCTTGTTGTTTTTTGTTGTACACAAAAAACATAACTAGTAAAACTAGTATTAGAATAAGTATTATTCTTAAGTGCTTTTTCATCTTGAGCCCCCTGATTTTTATTTTTTATATTTTTGTATCTCTTCTATCAATGGAGTATTGTATTTCATAGTAGCTACCCTTATTGCATCCATACCATTGAAATCTTTTGCATTAATATCTACACCTGCTTCCATTAGTAATTTTGCCATTTCTATTATTATTTTGTTCGCTTCAGCTAATTCTATATTATTTGCCTCTGCCCCAGTTATAAATGCATCCATCTGAGCTTTAATTTCTGGAGGTAGTGATGGGTTAGTCATGCTTCCATGCTGAGCAAACAATTCTTTTATTTTATTAGGATCTTCATATCCTTTAAGATTTGCCACATTATGTAATGCTGTTTCTTTATATCTATTTTTTGCATTAACACTAGTCCCTGCGTTTATTAAAATTTTTACTATTTCTAACTTTTCTCTCAATATTCCTGTATACATCGAATAATAATTAATAGACTGTATATCTCCACCACTAGCTTCAACAGCTTGTAATTTATCTGAAATAAAAGTCTCTATGTGGAAGTATTCTGTGGCATAATGTAATGGAGTATCTCCAATTTTATTAGTACCATTAACATTTGAACCTTGTTGTATTAGTGATTTAATTGTATTTATTTCGTTTTTTGCAACAGCAATATGTACTGGGCTAGCTTTTAATGAATTTAATTCAAACTCATCTCTAAGATATTCTTCTCTCTTCGCTACCGTTATTCTTGATGTATCTCGTGGTGAAGGTTGACGGGCAGTAATGTTGTATCCTTTTTGTTGTAATATTGTTTGCATATCTTCGTTTCCTTTTAAAGATATGGCATTTGCTACTGTATAGCCAGCACATTTGCTGTTAAGATTTAGCCCATAATTTAACATTAATTTCAAAATTTCAGTATTATTAGATTGGTGTATATAACATGCAGGAGTATTATTGTTAGCATCCCTTAAATTCATATCAGCACCTGCATATAATAATGCTTTTGTTATTTCCAAATTCCCTTTTGCTATAGAGCCATGTAATGCGGTAGCTCCGCCTGTTCCTTTTGCATTAATATCTACCCCTGCCTCTATTAATATTTTAGCTATATCTGGGTGATTACCATAAGTTGCATAATTTAATACTATTTGCCCTCCTTTATCTTTAGCATTAATATCTGCACCTTGTTCTATTAAGTACTTTACTATGTCAGTATTTCCACCTACTGCTGCTGCTTGTAAAACCATAACACCTTTATGACTTAGAGCATTTATATCTGCACCAGATTCCACTTTCTTTTTTACACAATCGAAATTTCCCATTTGAGCACATTGATATATATCCATTGTTTTGTGTGTTGATTTTTGGGGTTGTTCAGATTTTAAGTATTTGTCAAAAAAACCATTGTCATTTAACATAAAAATTACTGTTACTATTAATCCTAAAACTAAATATTTTAGGTATTTGTTTTTGTTTGTCATTTAATAACTCCCAATTTTTTATATTATTTTTAGTGCTTTACCTACTTTAGTAAATATTTCTACAGCTTGTTGTAAGTTTTCTTTTGTATGACCACTTGTCACTATTGTTCTAAGTCTTTCTTTTCCTTTTGGTACTGTTGGAAATTTAATTGCCAATGCAAAAACACCTTCTTCAAATAATCTTTGACTAAATTTTGTTGCTTTATCCCCGTCACCAACCATAATTGGTGTTATAGGTGTTTCGCTGTCGCCAGTATCAAAACCAGCTTTTTTTAATTCACTTTTAAAAAATTTGGTATTGTCCCAAAGAGTTTTTAGATGTTCTGGTTCATTATATAGAACATCAAGCCCTGCAATGCAACTTGCTATCACACTTTGCGGTGCTGAGCTTGAAAATAAGAACGGACGGGAAACACTACCCAAATAATCTCTCAACTTTTGTGTGCAAGCAACATATCCGCCGACGGTCGCGAATGCTTTTGATAATGTGCCAATTTGAATATCAACTCGTCCCTTTAAATTAAAATGTGCAACGGTTCCGCGACCGTCGGCACCTAGCACACCGCTTGAATGTGCATCGTCTACCATTAATACTATGTCATACTTTTCGCAAAGCTCTACAATTTTTGGAAGTGGTGCAATATCTCCGTCCATACTAAAAACGCCATCTGTTACTACCATTTTACGGCGGGCGTTTTGAACCTCGTCGGATTTTAATATTTTTTCTAAATGAGCCATATCGCTATGACGATAAATTTTCTTTTTAGCTTTGGACAAACGCCCGCCGTCTATAATAGAGGCATGGTTAAGCTCGTCTGAAATCAAGACATCTTCAGGGCTTGTCATTAAACTTTGACAAACTGTCACATTTGCAGAAAATCCGCTTTGCACAACCAAACAAGCTTCTGTTTGTTTAAATTCTGCAAGTTGACTTTCCAATTTTTCGTGTAAACTTGTTGTGCCAATAATGGATCGCACCGCTGCCGCACCAATACCATATTTTTCTGCAGCTTCAATTGATGCTTTTTTTATTTTTGGGTGAGTTGCTAAACATAAATAATTGTTAGATGTTAAATTTATAACTTCTTTACCGTCGATAGTCGCAACTGGTGCTTGTTCGGATTGTAATACCCTTGGGGTAATGAATCTACCTTCTTCTTTTAATGTTTTTAGTTCTGCATCTAAAAAATTCATATTGTCTTTCATCGTAAATCTCCTAATTTAAGGTATCAAAATTATTTTGCCAGATGCTCTATCTGGTTCTTGCATTTTTTCAAATGCTTTTTCAAACTCGCTCATTTTATATGTATGAGTTATTACTGGGCTAGGGTCTATTTTTCCAGAATTTAAAAGTTCGTCCATTTTTTCCCAATCTTTCCAAATTCTTCTTCCTGCGATGCCGTAAACGGTCACACCTTTGAAAACTATTTGATTAGAATAATCTATGGTAATATCGTTTCCTGCCAAACCAAAAGCTGTAAATCTGCCTGCTGGTTTTACGGCTTTTAAACCCATATTTATAGCATCTGGATGACCAGACATTTCTACCACAATATCCACACCACTAGGGTCTTTGGAATGTTGTTTAATTTGTTCTAAAATATTTTTATCGTTAGGGTCTAGCACTACATCTGCACCCATATCTTCTGCCATTTTTTTACGGAAAGGGGACATTTCTACGGCGATAACCACTGACGCACCCTCTGCCTTTGCAATTTGACAAGCAAACAAACCTTGAGGTCCGCAACCAGTTATTAAAACAGATTTATTTTTTACAGGTTCTACTAAAGTTGCGTAAACTGCATTGCCAAGTGGTTCAAAAATTGAACCGATATCTTTAAATTTATCATTGGTATGTTTCCATGCACAATTTGCAGGAATTTTTGCATATTCCGCAAAACCACCTTGAGTATCTATACCCAAAATTTTCATATTAGAACATACATGCTGTTGTCCGTTTTTACATTGATAACAATGTCCGCAATATATGTGAGATTCTGCCGAAACAAAATCGCCCACTTTTATGCCAGAATTTTTTGCACCTACTTCTACAACTTCGCCACAAAATTCGTGTCCGAAGATAAAAGGTGTTTTAATTCTATCTGTTGCCCAACCGGTGTCGTTAAATATGGGGATATCGCTTCCGCAGATGCTAGTGCGATGTATTTTCAATAAAATTTCATCTTCTTTTATTGTTGGTTTTTGTGCATCAATATATTCTGCACCTTTTCCTTGTTTTGTTTTTATTAAAGCTTTCATAGTGTTATCCTTATATGTTATTATTTATTATACAATTATATAAACTTTTAGGAGATTTAAATATGTTTAATGTATTTCTATTCATTTTACTCGCATTTTTGTGGGGAAGCAGTTTTTTAGTAGTTAAAGATGTTGTCCATCAAATAGACCCTCTATTCGGTGCTTTTTTACGAGGATTTATAGCACTTATATTTTTTAGTATTTTGTATCTTGTTCGTCGAAAAAGTGTAAGAGTTGCTAAAAAAGATTTATGGAAACCTTGGGTGCTTGGGCTTTTGCTTATGGGTTTCCCATTTGTAGTAGCTTTTTGGGGACAAAAGTATGTACCAGCAGGTTTAGGCGGTATATTTAATTCTACCGTACCTATTTGGACATTTATTATGGGTTCCATATTGTTAAAAGGGCAGGATAAATTTTCTTGGACTCGTGCAAGCGGAGTATTTTTAGGTATTTGTGGTGTGCTTTTAATTTTCACCCCAAAGTTTATGGCAGGTGCAGCTGATAATTTAGCATTACTTGGTGCGGGTGCATTGCTTATGATGGCTGTTTTTTATGCGATGGGTAATGTGATGATAAAGTATGTTTTAAATACTACCCCAACACTAACTATCGAGGGTAATATATTTCAGCAACATATAATGGGTTCTGCATTTTTATTTTTGTTTTTCTTGAGTTTTGGTGGCACAGTTGGTGCGGAAGTTTTAAATGCAAAAATAATAATGGCAAATGTATATATCGCCGTATTTTGCAGTGCAATAGCATTATTGATAATGTTTAGGTTGATACATCAATGGGGTGCATTGCGATTTAGTATGGTTACATATTTAGTGCCAATAGTTGCAATTACATTAGATTTATTATTAAATGGAGTAGTACCAAATAAGTATGAAATATTTGGGATGTTAATAATTTTTGCAAGTTTATTTTTAGTTGAAAGAAATCTGTCATCCTGAACTTGATTCAGGATCCAGGATAAAAAATAAAAATACCTAGATTGCGGATCAAGTCCGCAATGACAATGGGATATAGGATTTTATGAATAAAAAAGGTTTTACATTAATAGAGTTGTTAGTGGTAGTGCTTATAATAGCAGTACTAGCTTCTATTGCTTTACCAAAATATATGTCAGTAAGAGACAAGGCACGGTTGTCTGGCTTAATGACTATAGGTAAAAATATCGCAGATGCGCTAGACAGAAGAAGTCTTATAGACGAGGGTGAAGATACTGCTGCATTACAAAAACTAGATATAAGTTTTACAAAATATAATGGAACTGATTGTACAAGTATTACTTGTAGAATAAAAATATCAAGTAAGCAATATGTAATTGATCCTATTTTAAATTATGGCGGGCATGGTTATAATTTTGCTCAAATTTATTCTTATGATGATGAACTTTTAGGAATGCTTAGGGTTCATTCAGAAGGATATCCTGTTTCTTATACACACAGGCTTTATTGCTACCAAGTATCGGGTTCGTATCAAGATCCAATTAGATCTAGATGTGTAAAAGTAGGTAAGGCAATGGGAGCAGTAAATGCTCAGTGTGAAGATACTGGAAATGCTTTCTGTACTTTTAACTAAAAATTTTAATATGAAAAACAGAAGAACCCCCAATCACTCAAAGAGAGATTGGGGGTTCTTCTGTTTTTAAAACTAAAACTAAAAAGTACTCCCGAAGGGTACGAGTGTTTTTGTGTAAATTTTTTTGTCATTGCGGACTTGATCCGCAATCTAGGTTTATTCTGGATCCTGAATCAAGTTCAGAATGACAGGTTGTTAATCTCTTACAACTTCTACATTATGTGGAACACTCAAATGCTTGCCAACTAAACATAACTTTGCTGCCGAAACTAATGCACCTTCATACTTTGCATCAAAATTTTCTGGTAAATGTATTTTGATTAAAATATCGTCTAACATATACTTTTCTTTATTAAAGTTTGGGTGTACACTTAATGTAATTCCGTCTGAAGAAATATCCCGTTTATCTAAAAAGCTTTTAATAAAAATGCCACTACATGTGCCAAGCGATGCTAAAAATAATTGAAATGGATTTGGCTCACTTTCCTCGCCACCTTGATGTTTAGGTTGGTCGGTTTTAATAACAAAATCTCCTACGGTTGCATTGATTTTTTTATTGCCTTCAAATGTAATCTTCATAGTAATATCACTCCTAATAATATAAAATCTAAATATGGAACTATTCGATATTATAATTTTAACATTTTTGAGCTTTCTCATTGGTTATATAAGTGTAATCTTTGGCATAGGTGGGGGACTTTTTAATGTGCCTATCCTCGTGTTTTTCTTTAATATCCCAATACCGCAAGCAGTTGCTGCATCATTAGTTAGTGTCGCTGCTTTATCTGCGATGAGTGTGATGAGTAAAATAAGACATGGCTTTGTTAATATTCGTGTCGCTAGTTTGCTTGAACCGTTTTCTATATTTGGTATGTTAATCGGTGTGTTTTTGGTCGCAATTGTAAAAGAAAATAATATACGGATAATTTTTACAATACTTTCCTTTATTATGGCTACTAATATGTTGATTAAAACTTTTCACTCTAGAAAAAAGGATGTAAAAATTATCCGTACAAAAAATACTTTCTACGGAGAATATAGAGATCAAGGACTTGGCAAAACTATCAAATATAATCCAAAAAATATTATGATTTCTAGCCCGTTTAGTTTCTTAGCAGGATTGCTTTCTGCATTGGTAGGTATCGGCGGGGGGATAGTGCTTGTGCCTATAATGAATTTCCTTTGTAGAATGCCAATAAAAGCCAGTGTAGCTACCAGTAATTTTATACTTTTTGTATCTTCTGCCTGTGGTGCATTTTCTTATATGATAAAAGGTTTTATAATTTACGATATTGCAGGTGCAATGGTTTTAGGTTCTATGACTGGTGCTTATTTTGGTATGAAAATGCTTGTTAAAATTAAGCCAAAAATTATACAAGTTTTGTTTGCCGTTTTGATGTATATAATTTCTATAAAGTTTTTAACTTCTGTGGTGGGAAATTAATTTTATGACAGATAAAAATTTAAGAAAAATAATAAATATAATTTTAAGATTTGGCATAATCGCAATTTATGTTTTGCTAATTTTAGGTTTTATTTTTAATAGCAAATTTTTGTTTTTTGGGATTTTTGTATTGTTGATATTAGCTGTTATCAAAATAATTGCTCAAGGCATTGGATTTTTCGAAGCCAAAAAACAAAAATTTGCATTATTATCAGTTTTGAGTTTAATAATATTCGTAGCACAGGTTATTATTTTCGGGATATTTAAGTTATAATGTAGATAAGTGAAAAATAGGAGGAGGATTTTAATGTTCAAAAAATTAAGTACAAAAATAGATTCCTATAAAGAAGAAGCAGTAAAAATGCAAGAAGAGCTTACTAGCAGAAAAGCAATCGCACCAGAAAGTGGTGGTGAAGGCGAATATGAAAAAGCTATGTGGATAGAAGCCGAACTTAAAAAAATGGGCTTTGACGAAATTTCTAGGGTGGATTGCCCAGATAAAAGAGCAATAAAAGGTATCCGTCCAAATATAGTAGCCAAATATTACGGTGAAGATAAAACCAAAACTCTCTGGGTAATGACACATATGGATGTCGTACCAGAAGGCGAAAAATCTCTTTGGAAAACCGATCCATTTAAAGTTCATCGAGAAGGCGACATTCTTTATGGAAGAGGTGTAGAAGATAATCAACAAGGAATGATAGCAAGTATTTTAACAGCAAAAGCTATGATGGAAGAAGGTTATCGTCCACCATTTAACTTTGCACTTTTAATAAACTCAGACGAAGAAGTAGGCAGTAAACATGGTGTTGAATATGTATTAAAAACCAAACCAGAACTTTTTGGTAAAAATGATGCATTCTTAGTACCAGACGGCGGAAACGAAAAAGGCGAAATGGTAGAAATTGCAGAAAAATCTATCGCATGGCTAAAAATACATACACTTGGCAAACAATGTCATGCAAGTATGCCAGCACTTGGCAATAATGCTTTCACAGCCGGTAGTGATTTAGCTTTAAGATTAAGAAATGGTTTATACGAACATTTCAATGCAAAAGACGGCTTGTTCGACCCTAATATTAGTACATTTGAACCAACTAAAAAAGATAAAAATGTAGACAATGTTAACACAATTCCCGGCGACGATGTTTTTTATTTAGATTGTCGTGTACTTCCAACATATACTTTAACAGAAATACATAAAAAAGTTTTAGAAATTTCAGCAAGTATTGAAAAAGATTACAAAGTAAAAGTTAGTGTAGAACCTGTTATGACAATGACATCTAAAAATCCAACACCAAAACATTCGCCATTAACAAAAGCTGTAATAGAAGCATCAAAAGCGGTTTACAATAATAATCCGCAACCATGTGGTATCGGCGGTGGAACTGTGGGTGCATATTTTAGAAATGAAGGGTATCATGCGGTGATATGGTCTAAAATAAAAGATACCGCACATATGCCAAATGAAGAATGCGACTTGAATAATTTACTTGGCGATGCAAAAGCATTTATACATATCGCTATGAATTTAAAATTAAATATTGCAGATGCTTCGGTATCTTCAGTTTGGGATAATAAATAAAATTTTGCGAGGTTGATATGAACAGAAAAGCGTTCATAGCTTGGGAACTTATTATAATGTTTGGGCTTATTGTGGTGCTTATGGCTTTAGCCATACCAAGGTTTCAGCAGATAATTTTTAAATCTAAGGAAGCGCAAACAAAAGTTAATCTTAACCAAATAAGAGAAGCGGTTATTGTTTATTATGGTACAAATGGTGGTAAATATCCAGAAGACAATTTGTTTTCTTTAATGCCAAAATATTTGAGTAATATCCCAGAAGCTAATATTTCTAAACATGAAAAGCCGTCTAATAAGGTTCACACAGGTAATGGAGAAACATATATAGATGGGACTGGCGGTTGGGCTTATATCAACGACAAACAAGACCCAAATTGGGGTAAAGTTAGTGTAAATTGTACTCACAAAGATACGGAAGGTAGTTTTTGGAACAGTTATTAATTTAAATAATGTACAATAAACATAGATTGGGAAGATTTGTGTTTGTGCTGAAAAAATTTCTGGAGGTTTTATGGATTTAGCTACAAATATATTGCTTATTTTAGTGGGGCTTATAGTGGGAAGTTTCTTAAATGTGTGTATTTATAGAATACCAATTAAGAAAAGTCTTATAGCACCTGCATCTTCATGTCCTACTTGCGAATATAAAATTAAATGGTATGACAATATTCCAATAATAAGTTATTTTTTATTAAAAGCACGCTGTAGAGATTGTGATACCTGGATATCTTTTAGATACCCATTGGTAGAAATTTTGGCAGCATTGTTTGCTGTTTTAGTTTTCAACAAATTAGGGATTAATCTTTGGAGTGTCACAATACTAGCAGTAATATATATGTTTATTGTAGGTTCTTTTATAGATTTTGAACATAGAATTATACCTGATGGATTTTCAATAGCTTTACTTATAGTAGGTTTGGCGACATGCACTATTAATCCACATTTTGACGGCGGATTATATTCCTTATGGCAAAGTTTCCTAGGTGCATTTATAGGTTTCTTTGGTGTATGGTTAATTGCTTATGTCGGCGAAAAAGTATTTAAAAAAGAATGTATGGGTGGTGGCGATATCAAAATTATGGCAGGTATCGGCGCACTGCTTGGCTGGGAAGGTGTGATAATAGCGTTAGTATTATCTAGTTTCTTCGGACTTTTATGGATTATCGGTTTAATATTAGCTAAAAAAATAGATGAAGATAATTCCATAGCATTTGGTCCATTCTTATTTTTAGGGGCGATAGTACAATTTTTCGTATTCCGTGGGTTATATGAGTTTTCCATCTTCATGCAAAATTTCATTACTTTATAAGTTTACTGACGCTTTTTAATAAAAAACCCCCGCAAGCATGTGCTTGCGGGGGTTTTTAAAATTATACGGAAAGGGAGGGATTCGAACCCTCGATACGATTACTCGCATACAGTCTTTCCAGGACTGCGCCTTAAGCCGCTCGGCCACCTTTCCAAAAACCAGTCAATATTTATATTATATCATAATGCTAAGTTGTTCCAAAAATTCTACAATATAATTATGATTTACATTAAAGTATTTTTTGCTATTGTCTTTTGGGGTATGAGCTTTGCTTTCACAAAAAAAGCTCTAGGTGAAGTTTCAATTCCAACTCTTCTTTTTGTTCGTGCAATTTTGGGTGCATTAACCGTTTTACTTTTCCTGTGTGAACTTTCTTGGATTAAAACTCTAACAAAAAAAGACTGGCTTAAAATGATATTCCTCGCCTTTACCGGTGTTATAATTCAACAAGGTTTACAGGCATATTCGCTTTTAAATACAAGTTCTAACCATGCTGGCTGGCTTATCAGTTTGATACCAATTGCAGTGGTTTTTGTGCTGGTTGTTGTGTTTAAAGAAACTATCGCCAAAGCAAAGTGGCTTGGTTTTGTTATGGGTTTTGTCGGGGTAAGTTTGGTTTTCTTTTCAAAACAAACACTTGTAGGTGGCGAGGTTGTGCCGACGATGAAAGGTGATATAATATTTTCACTAACGGCAATTAACTGGGCATTTTATGTAATTTATTTGGCAAGATGGTTTAGAGAAATTAATCACTTGCGAGTGATATTTATTTTTATGACTCTATCTGCAATAATGGTTATACCCTTTTTAATTATGGGCGATACTTATAAAGAGTTTTATACAATAAGTTCGGAAAATTGGTTTTCGCTTATATATCTTGGAGTTTTTTGTAGTGGTTTTTCATTTATTTTTTATAATCAAGCTGTTTCTGCAATTGGTGCTGCAAGAGCCAGTTCTTTTATGTATTTACAGCCGTTTGTCGCAATTTTTACAGGATACTTTTTACTTGGCGAAGAAATTGCAGTAATGTCAGCAGTAGGTGGTTTGATAATTTTAATCGGGCTTTATTATATTAATGGCGGACGAAAAGGTCTTAGGTTTTTTGCAAGAATACATGAGAAGATGTTAAACTGGTATCCTCGTTATTAACTACTTTCTAAACATTCTAAATGGGATTGTTATTATGAAGAATAATATTCCAAATATTACAGAAACTATCACACCTAAAATTAAAAATAAAATACCCAAGAAACTAAGTATCGGATTTGCAGATTTAAACTGATAAGTTTTAAAATTACCAAAATTATTGAATAAATTTGGCTGATCTTCTTTAGTAGCATCAGGTGTTTTGGTGTCTATCGGATTGCCGTGTTCGTCTAAAATTTCTGGTTCTATGACTTTTTCGTCTTTCTTTATTTCGTTCATATATGTATATTCTAGCAAAAATGGTAAAATATCTGATATGAAAAAGAATTTACCAAAAGCATACGAACATAAAAAAGTAGAGGAAAAACTTTCACAGAAGTGGCAGTCTGCAAAACTGTTTAAGCAGGATTTATCGTCTAAAGCTAAACCATTCACAATTTTAATACCACCACCAAATATAACTGGTGCGCTTCATATCGGACATGCACTAACTAATACTATCCAAGATGTTTTAATCAGATACAACAAAATGCAAGGTAAAAATTCTTATTGGGTAGCTGGTACAGACCACGGTGGAATTGCGACCCAAAATGTTATAGAAAAAAAACTTTTTGCAGAACAAAAGAAAACCAGAGCGGATTTTTCCCGCGATAAATTTTTAGATATTTTATGGGATTGGTATCAAGAATGTGGCGACACTATTTTGTATCAGTTTGAAAAAATGGGCTGGAGCTTAGACCTTGATAATGTTCGTTTCACAATGGACGATACCCGTGCAAAAGCGGTTTATACAGCATTTGAAAAGCTTTGGAAAGATAAGAAAATTTATCGCGGGAAACGGATGATAAATTGGTGTTGCCGTTGTCATACTGCTTTGTCTGATATCGAGGTAGAATACGAAGCACAAAATGGTAAATTATGGCATATTCATTATCCACTTGAAAATGGTAAACAAGGCATTGTAATTGCAACTACCCGTCCTGAAACTATGCTAGCTGATACTGGTGTTGCGGTGCATCCAAAAGACGAAAGATATCAACATTTAATTGGTGAAAATTTAAAACTTCCATTAACAAATCGCATAATACCTGTGGTTGCAGATAAAGAAGTAGATAAAGAGTTTGGAACTGGTGCAGTTAAAATTACACCAGCGCACGATCTATTGGATTATGAGATCGGTCAACGGCATAAACTTCCAATAATAACAGTAATTTCTGAACATGGGAAAATGATAGATTGTCCTGAAAAATATATTGGTATGTCCGTTCAAAAAGCACGGGCAGAAGTTGCCAAAGATTTAGAAGAAAAAGGTTTCTTGACCAAAACCGATAAATATAAAAACAATGTTTCCACTTGTTATCGTTGTCATAATCATATAGAGCCATATTTGAGCGAACAATGGTTTGTAGATATGAAAGATATGGCAAAAAAAGCTACCAAAGCAATTAATGATGGCAAAGTTACATATACGCCTGAAACGTGGAAAAATCAAACTTTAAATTGGTTAGAAAATATACAAGATTGGTGTATCTCCCGACAAATAATTTGGGGACACCGAATACCAGTTTGGTATTGTAAAGATTGTGGTGAGAAAGGTCTTATGAAAATGGATAAAGGTAAAAAGTTTGCTTTAAGTTTGCCAGCCAAGTGTGGTAAATGTGGTAGCAAAAACTTATATCAAGACGAAGATGTTTTAGATACATGGTTTTCGTCAGCTTTATGGCCATTATCCACACTTGGCTGGCCACAGCGAAGCAAAGAACTTTCAACATTTTACCCATCAGCTGTTATGCAAACAGGGTACGAAATTATTTATTTATGGGTAGCACGGATGATAATGTTTGGACTTTATTTCGGCGGAGAAGTTCCGTTTAAGCAAGTTTCGTTAAATGGTATTGTTCGGGATAAAACGGGCAAGAAAATGTCCAAAAGTTTGGGTAATGTTGTTGATCCACTTGGCTTAATAGACAAGTACGGTGCGGATGCTGTAAGGTTTAGTTTACTTATGCAAGCAAGCCCGGGTAAGGACATTCCTTATGGTGAAGGTAGTATTGTAGGAGCTAGAAATTTTACCAACAAAATTTACAATGCTGCAAGATTTTTAATGATGCATCTTGAAGGTGTAGAAGGCAAACTAGAAATGCCTAAAAAGTTTAAAGAACTTTCTGATAATTGGATAATTAATGAATTTAATAAAATTACAGATACAGGTTTTTTAGAAAAGTTTGAATTTGGTAAACAAGCAGAAAGTTTTTACCATTTCTTTTGGAGTAATTATTGCGATTGGTATATAGAACTTGCAAAACCAAGGCTCGCACAGGGTGGGGAAAGTAAAAAAGAAGTTTTAGCAATATTGGTACACATTTTTTACGATTATTTAAAACTTTTACACCCACTTATGCCATTTATTACAGAAGAGTTAGCAGAGTATTTTGCAAAATATACATCCGATAATCCAGACTTTTTGATACATAAAACAATACTAGCATCTCAAAAAATAACAATAGATGCTAATACTGTTAAAAACTTTAAACTTATACAAGAAATTATTACTAAAATAAGAACAATTCGCTCTCAATTTAGCATTGCACCAAAAGTAAAGTTAGATGCAGTAATAACAAATGAAAATAAATTTATATCTAGCAATAAACACTATATAGAAGATTTAGCAGGTATAGAAAATGTAGTATTTGGTGGCGATAAGCCAACACAAAGTGCGATGACTGTTATAAAAGATATAAAAATATTTATCCCACTAGAAGGTGTTATAGATATTAGTAAAGAAAACGAAAGATTAAAAAAAGAACAAGATAAAAAAGTAAAAGATTTCGAAACTTATAATGCTCGTCTTTCAAATAAAGGCTTTACAGATAAAGCACCTAAAGAAAAGGTAGAAGAATTTAAGAAAATAGTTTCTACTCTTAAAGAAGAAATTTTAGAAATTAAAGATGCCCTTAAATCTTTAGAGAAATAAAAACAAATTGTCATTGCGGACTTGATCCGCAATCCAGATTTTATCCTAGATTCTGAATCAAGTTCAGAATGACATAAATAAATAATATGAAAAAAATTAAAGAAATTGTTTTAGCAACTGGTAATCAACATAAAGTTGCAGAAATTATGAAAATTATGGCAGATTTGAAATCTGTCAAATTTATATCCTTAAAAGAATTCCCAAAAATTATTATACCAGAAGAAACAGGTCAAACTCTGCGTGAAAATGCATTGATAAAAGCAATGCATGTCGCTCGCGAAACTAAACAATGGACACTTGCAGACGACACCGGTTTAGAAGTTGACGCACTTAATGGCAAACCCGGAGTATATTCCGCCAGATATGCAGGTGAAACCGCAACCTACGAGGATAATAATAAAAAATTGCTCAAAGAGTTGAGCGAAATTTCGCAAAAAAAAAGAACTGCTAAATTTAAAACAATCTCTTGTTTATGTTCACCCGACGGCTTAGCTTTTTTTGAAGAGGGCATATTGGAAGGCGAAATTTCGCTATCACCAAAAGGCGACAATGGTTTTGGTTACGATCCTATTTTCATAGTTAAAGACAGCAATAAAACTTTAGCAGAACTTACCGATACAGAAAAAAATGCCCTATCCCATCGGGCTAGAGCATTCCAAAATATCAAAAAATATATCAATTAATCCAAACCTCGCGAATGTCGAAGGCAAAAAAGGAGTGGGCTTCCCACCAACAAATATATCAATTAAATTGTCTGTAAATTACTTCCTACTAAAGCTTTCCAAGTATCGGAAAAGTCTTTCGGTGGAACAACTTCGTAGCTAACTCTTTTACGGGTTATTGGATGCACAAAAGATATCTTTCGTGAATGTAGCATCAACCGTTTTGCAGTTGCACCTTTATATAACCAATCCCCGAGAACTGGATAACCTAACCATGCCATATGCACTCTTAATTGGTTTGTGCGACCAGTCTTCGGATATAATTCCGCAAATGCAAAACCTTTCTTTTGTTGAACAATTTTATATTCGGTAATTGCTTCTCTTCCTACTGGCGATGCTTTAATTTTACCACCCGCAACTCTGCCAATTGGTACATTTATAATGCCTTGTTTATCTTTTGGTGTGCCACATAAAATTGCATTATAAGTTTTATCCATTTTTCGATTTGCAAAAAGTTCTTTCAACTTATCTTGCATCTTTTTTGTTTTAGTAAATAACATCACACCACTGGTATCTTTGTCCAATCTATGAACCATACCAACTCTTTCCAAACCTTCTTCCATATCTTTGGGTTTGTCCGCCAAGAGTATCGATACCAAAGTCTCTTCTGCTGCGAACGCAGCCTCTGGTGTGGTTTCCCATGTTGGACTTAAAGGATGAACTAATAAACCAGATGGTTTTCTTATCACGAGTAAATGTTTATCCTCGTGTATGAGTAGTTTTTTAAGTGTAGTTTCTGACGATTTGTTTTCTGGGAAAGTAATTTCTATTTCATCATCCAGCTTAAGTATATAAGAAGGTTTTACCACTTCGCCATTAACAGTGATACATTTTTGTTTTATAAGATCTTTTAAAAAACCACGACTAAATTCTGGCATTTCGCCAGCGACAAAGGCATCAAGTCTTTCTTCTTCCTCTGTTCTTGTGTATTTGAAATTTTGTTTATCCATTTTTTTTATTCCTGATTGCTAGTATATATATTAGTATAGCAGTTATAAATATAACTATACTTATAAGCTGAGAGGGGGATATTGAAAATATGAAATTTCCTCGTTCGTCGCCCCTGAAAAATTCTATCGCAAACCTTGCAACAGAATACATCGCCATATATAAAACAAATATACTGCCTGTTTTATGTTTTTTATTATTTAAAAAGTGTAATGTTAAAAATATTAATAAATTTGCAAATATCTCGTACAACTGGGTTGGATGTAATGGGATATTATGTAAATGATGTGGCACTAAACATTCTGGGTTGCTAAATTTTATTGCTAGTTTTGAATGCGAAATTTCCCCATAACAACAACCTGCTAAAAAACAACCTATTCTGCCAAACAAATGTCCTAATGCGATTGCTGGAGCGGTAAAATCCGCCGTTTTTGAAATGGGGAAATTTCGCTTTCTTATAAAATATACACCACTACAAACAGCACCCACAAAACCACCAAAATATACAAAACCAGAACGGAATGTTTTAATGGCATCTATTAATTTTTCAAAAATATTATCCCCGTAGAAACCTGACCAGTGGAATATTATATAGAAAATTTTAGCACCTATTAATGCACCTAAGATTAGGTAAAAAATATAGTCAAAAAGTTCGGTATTATTTTTAAAAGGAGATTTCGCTTGAGTTTTATATAAATAAAAACCAGCCATTAGATAGCCGATTGCATTCATTAGGCCATATGCAGTTATTTCTATGAATCCTAAACTAATTAATGCCTCTGGGTACATTTTCCTGTCTCCTCTTTTTAACCCTTTTTTGTTTTTTTGCTCCTAAAGTCCCGCTACTGCTTCGCAGTATTCGCTGAACGGACTAGTCGTCGCAAAGAAAAACAAAAAATCATTTAAAAATAGTCGCCAATTTATTTATTTGTTTTTTACAATTTCTAAAATCTTTTTAAAATCTTCCAACTCGGTATATTTTACTTCTTCTATATCGCATGCTTTTGCAAGTGAACGGCAAGCAAATAGTATATCTGCTTTTTCTGCAGCCCTAAAATCTGTAATGCCATCGCCACAGAAAATGGTTGTATATCCTAAATCTTTATAATGTTGAACTCTTGATGCTTTAAAATCGTCTAACCGATAGTCTTCTAATAATGGATAGCTCACTATTACTCCATCGTCTGAAATTTTTGCAGTAGCAGAGAAAAATGGAGTATCTTCAAAACCCATATTTTTTAAAATTGGTTTTATATAAATATCCAAACCACCGCTAACAATTTCAAAAGGTAGTTTTTCTGTTTTGCAAAAATGTTTTAGCTCTTTTAAATGTTTTCTTGGTTTTGCTATTTTTAAAACAAATCGTTCAAATTCTTTTGGAGTGGTTTTAACTTGAGCGAAATGTGAAATCATCCAATTTTTTGCTTCGTCATCTGTATCGTAAGATGTTTGAATTTGATCTTTGCTTGTTATTTCATGATGTAAACAAATTTCGTGAGCGATATCTTTTGTTGTTAATGTGCCGTCAAAATCTGTAACTATTGCATATTTTTTCATTGTGTTATTGCCATTTTTAGGAAATGATTGGTTTTAAGTTCTTCTTCAATAGTACTTTCATATCCATTATATTCGTGTCCTGTAAAAATTTTTGTTTTAGGGGGGAGTTGCGACAATCTTTTTAAACTTTTTTGCATTTTCTTAGGGTCTGAACCCGGCAAATCTGTTCGTCCGCAAACTGTTTTAAATAAAGTGTCGCCTGTAAAAAGATTGTCGCCAATCTTTATACAAACAGAACCTTCACTATGCCCTGGTGTGTGTAAAATTTCTATATTTAATTTACCAATTTTAAATTTTTTATCGCCTTTATAAGTTTCTAATAAATTTGCAGATATTTCAGATACTTTTGCATCGCCTTCTTCAATATATGCTGGTATTTTAAACTTTTTTATTATCGCATCGGCTCTTTTCACATGATCAAAATGACCATGTGTAAAAAACACCGCTTTTGGTATTAAGTTTTCTGTTTTTAGATAGGTTTCTATATCTTTAATACTCCACGCAGGGTCTATTAAAATAGCATTATTATCCTCGTCAGATATTATATAACAGCAATTTGCCATTAATCCTAAAACAAGAGTCTTTATTTTCATTTTTGTGCCTTAAATCGAAATTCTATTTCGTCTTTTTTCGTTAGGTTGTATTTAGTTCTTGCTAAATATTCTAGATAAGCTTTGTCGTTTGCTTGAAGTTTTTCTAACTGATTATTAAGTTGTATAAATTCTTTATCTAGTTTAACATCTTCTTTTTTAAGTTTGCCAATTTCCAAACTATTAAAAATTATACTTCGTACATTGCCGTTAAATACAAGATAGATAACAGCAAGTGCGATAATAATTTTTATTATCTGACTAAACTTAATGTTCGGTTTATATTTATTTTTTGAATATCTTATCTTTGGCATAAATTGCTTTCTTGCCAAGTTCTTCTTCTATTTGAAGCAACCTGTTATATTTTGATAGCCTTTCACTTCTACATGGTGCACCTGTTTTTATTGCACCTGCATTTGTTGCTACTGCTAAATCTGCAATAAAGCTATCGCCTGTTTCGCCAGAACGGTGAGATATTATTGTCGTAAAACCAGCTTTATGTGCTTGCTCTATAACATCCACAGTTTCGGATACAGAACCTATTTGATTTAGTTTAATTAATATGGAATTTGCACTTTTTTCTTCAATTCCTCTTTCTAAACGATTTGGATTTGTTACAAACAAGTCGTCGCCAACTATGGTGATTTTTTTACCTAATTTTTTAGTCATATGATTCCAACCAGACCAATCGTCCTCGTGTAATGGATCTTCAATAGAAACTATTGGGAACTTTTTGCACCAGCTACCATAAATACTTGTTAATTTTTCTGCTGTGATTTTTTTGCCTTCAAAACTATATTTACCAGCTTTGTAAAATTCGCTTGCTGCACAATCTAAAGCAATAGCGGTTTTGCCCCTATAACCAGCTTTTGATACCGCAACTAAAATTGTTTTCAACACATCTTCATGTTTTGTGATTTTAGGGGCAAAACCGCCTTCATCACCAACAGAAATTGTATATTTTTTACTTGCTAATAATTTTTTTAAGTTATGATAAATTTCGCTAGCGCAACTCATCGCATTTGTAAACGATGTAGCTTTTGTAGGTATTATCATAAATTCTTGAACATCTATACCAGCATCTGAATGTTGCCCACCGTTTATAATGTTTAATAAAGGTGCTGGTAAAATAAATTGTTTACTTTTGATACTGTAAACATCTCTTAAATGTTTGTATAAAGGTTTTTTATTGCTTACTGCACCTGCTCTTAATACAGCCATTGAAACTGTCAAAATTGCATTTGCACCAAGTTTACCTTTGTTTTCTGTGCCGTCTAGTGCTATCATTGTTTCGTCTATTAAACGAATGTCATCTGCATCTAAGCCAACAACTTTTTTAGCAATTGTTGATACATTTTTTACAGCTTTTTTTACCCCTTTACCAAGATATCTTTTTCCGCCGTCTCTAAGTTCTACTGCTTCGTGCGAACCTGTTGATGCACCACTTGGTACTGCTGCTCTTCCGAAAGAACCGTCTGCTAAAACGACATCTGCTTCTACTGTTGGGAAGCCACGGGAATCTAAAATTTCTCTTGCTACTATTTTTTTAATCTTGCTCACTTTTCTTGCTCCTAAACTAATTTATTTTTATTTTCTTTTTAAAATTTGACTTATTATTTTTTTGGTTTCTTTTATAAGTAAATCTGGTAGTTTTTTATCTTTACTTTCTGCGTAGATTCTTATAATATTATCCGTCCCTGAAGGTCTTACTGCAAGCCAGCTACCTTTTTTAAGTATGAATTTAAAACCGTCTGTTTGATCTATTCTCCACACAGAAACATTGCTTATAGAAAGTGGTGGATTAATGTCTAATTTTTCCATTAAAGTTTCTATTTCTAGTTCTGTTAAAGGTAAACTTACTTTTTTGCTGTAATGCATAGGATATTTTTTGTAGAAATCTTTTCTAATTTTGTCAAAACTTTTCTTTTCCATTGCCATCATTTCAACAATAAGCATACAAGCTAAAATACCATCTCTATCTGGTATGTTTGTTGAAACTGCAAGTCCAGCAGTTTCTTCTGCACCCATAAGATATTTGCCAGTTAACATTAAGTTGTTGATATGTTTAAAGCCTACTGGAGTTTCTCTTACTTGCATTCGATGAGCATTAGCAACTTCGTCTATTAAATGCGAAGTTATTACACTTCTACATACTCTACCTGTAAGTTTTTTATTTTTTATGAGATGTTCCAAAACTAAAGCTAATATTTCGTTTGGTGAAACCCATTGCCCCTTTTCGTCTATAATACCGAATCTATCTGCATCGGAATTACATGCAATACCAATATTAAGTTTATTTTTCACAACTAGTTTGCTAAGTTCTTTTAATGCATCTGGTCCTGCGTTGGGGGTTTTGTGTCCGAAAAAAATATCTCTGTTTTCGTGGATAGAATGTATAGATTGTGGTTTTAAACCCGATTTTTCTAGAAATCTTCTTAAATAACCAGCAGACGCACCAAAAAGTGGGTCTACCCCTACTTTTAATTTGGAGTTTTTTATAGCTTTAACATTTATAACTTTTGCTAAATGTTTAAGATATTCGTCCCTAAAATTAAGTTCATTAATTGCGGAATTTTCGTAATCATAATCTAAAGAGCTAGCAGAAAGTAATGCAGATGTTGCTCTTGGTATTCTGTTTTCAATATCGCTCATAATTTCTTTATTTGCTATTCCGCCGTAAAAAGAAACCCATTTAAGTCCGTTAAAATCGTATTCAAATTCGCTAGCAGTAATTACTATCGCACCGACGGCACATTCGTCTAAAACAGCCCATTGCGCTGCTGGTGTAGGCATAGGAAATTTTGCCATTTTTACAATTATACCATTAGCGGTTAGTTCATTGGCTGCCACTCTTGCAAACTGACGAGACATACCTCGTGTATCATGTCCTACAATTACTAAAGGTCTTTTAAAATTAACCTTTTTTTCTTTGCAATGTTTTACATATCCAGCACCTTTGAAACCATAATAGTTGTCGTTAAAGATGTGGGAAACAATGCCGTAAGTAGTCCTCTGCACATTTTGTGCAGTGAAGCCTTCTGCTATTTTGGCTCTAAAGCCTGTTGTTGTAAATTTTATATCCATAGTTGATTGAAATATACAAAAATTTGAGATAAAAAACAAATTTTTGTATATCATTTTAAAATAGTACAATATACTATACCTATTGATTTTAACATTTTTAGAAGAGAAGATAAACATTATGGATTTTGAAAAACTTAAAAAATTTATTAAAAATAACGATATTCCTTCTTATCGTATCAACCAAATAAGAGATGCTATCTATAAGCAAGGCATCACTAATTGGGACGATATTAAGCAATTACCTGCTAATTTAAGGAAGGAACTAGCTGTTAAACAACCGATATTATCGGTTTTTATGTCTAAAATACAACAATCCAAGCGGGATAAGATAATAAAAGCTCTTCTAACCCTTAAAGACGGCTATAAAATAGAAACCGTATTAATTAAACCTTATGATAGTTGGAGCGTTTGTGTATCGACACAAGTTGGATGTCAAATAGGTTGTACTTTTTGTCAGACCGGACATATGGGTTTCAAAAGAGATTTGACTGCTGAAGAAATTTCAGATCAAGTTTTATTTTGGCAGGGTTATTTGAGAAGTAAAAAAATCGATGAACGGATATCGTCAGTTGTATATATGGGAATGGGCGAACCGCTTTTGAATTATGATGAAGTTGTAAAATCTATTAAAACTTTATCTGATACTGATTTTCTAAATATCGGACAAAGACATATATCAATTTCGACATCTGGTATCGCCGATAAAATTAAGAAGTTAGCGACCGATTTACCTCAAGTTAAATTGGCATTGTCATTACATTATACTGATGACAAGTTGCGATCGAAAATAATGCCTATAAACAGAAAATTTAATTTACAATCATTACAATTGGCATTAGAGGATTATATCGCTAGAACAAATCGACAAGTTTTTATAGAATATATTTTGATACAAGGTGTTAATGATTCGACAAAAGATTTCAGAAAGTTGGTAAAATGGATTGAGGGTATCAGAGGAAATTATTTATTACATGTTAATGTTATACCGGCGAATCAGACAAAGAAGTTGAATAATAAAATTACTAATGCTGAAGTTGACGATTTTGTAAAATCATTAAAGAAGGCGAACATTAGTGCGTCCGCTCGCAAAAGTTTAGGAGCCGACATAAACGCGGCATGTGGTCAACTTGCAACAAAATGATAAAAATGATGTATAATAAAAGTATGAGAAATAAAAAAGCATTTACATTGATAGAATTATTGGTAGTAGTATTGATAATAGCAATACTTGCAGCGATAGCTTTACCGAAATATCAAGTTACGAGGGATAGAGCTCATCTTTCAGGATTGATGACGATAGGAAAAAATGTTGCTGACGCAATGGATAGAAGAAGTCTTTTTGATGATGTTTATGATGGTAATGCTTTGGAAAAACTGGATATAAGTTTTAAGGATAATACAGGAAGTGATTGCACGAGTGGTACTTGTAGAATAAAGGTATCAGGTAAAGACTATTCGCTTGTTCCTTATTTGAATTTAACTGGTCTAGGTAAAAATCTTGTTGAGTTTATTTCTTATACGAATACAGCTTTTGCAAGATTTACTGTTTATTCAAATGGATATAATTCTTCATATCTATACAAACTGGAGTGCACATATTCGTGGGGTAATGTGGAGGTAACAATAGATTCTGATAGATGCTTAAAGTTAGGTGCAAGTATGGGTGCAACTTGTACTACAAGTATTTGTACTTGGAGTTAAAATTTCGAAACTAATTGTAAAAAAATCTGCTTAAAAAAGCAGGTTTTTTACAATTATTCTGCTTTCTCTTTGTGTGAAAATTAGAGCGATAACTGTGTTTCTTAATAAAATGATGTATAATAAAAATATGAGAAATAAAAAAGCATTTACATTGATTGAATTGTTGGTGGTAGTATTGATAATCGCAATACTTGCAGCGATAGCATTACCAAAATATATGGTAGCTAGAGATAGGGCTCATCTTGCAGGTTTAATGACAATTGGAAAAAATGTTAATGATGCATTAGATAGACGAAGTTTGTTTGATGATGCCGCAGATGGTGGTGCTTTAGAAAAAATAGATTTAAGTTTTAAGGATAATACAGGAAGTGAATGTACTGGTGGAAGTTGTAGAATAACAGTATCAGGTAAGGATTATTTATTGTTTCCTTATCTAAATGATGGTAGTACTGTGGGGCAAAATCAAACTTCATTTTTTTCTTTTACTAATTTATCTTTTGGGTGGTTTATTGTATATGCCGAAGGACATAGTAATTCTGCTTTGTATAAGATTTATTGTTATCAATTAAGTGGTTCGTATGCAGATCCAGATGCAGATAGATGTGAAAGAATGGCTGCAAGTATGGGAGCAACTTGTAGTGGCTCTAGTGGTACACGAAGTTGTACTTGGTCTTAAAAATTTTCAAAACTAATTGTAAAAAAATATGAGAAATAAAAAAGCATTTACATTGATAGAACTTTTGGTGGTAGTATTGATAATCGCAATACTCGCATCGATAGCATTACCAAAATATATGGTAGCTAGAGATAGGGCTCATCTTGCAGGTTTAATGACAATTGGAAAAAATGTTAATGATGCATTAGATAGACGAAGTTTGTTTGATGATGCCGCAGATAGTGGTGCTTTAGAAAAAATAGATTTAAGTTTTAAGGATAATACAGGAAGTGAATGTACTGGTGGAAGTTGTAGAATAACAGTATCAGGTAAGGATTATTTAATCTTTCCTTATCTAAATGATGGTGGTACTGTTGGGCAAAATCAAACTACATTTTTTTCTCATACTAATACAGCTTTTGGATGGTTTATTGTATATGCCGAAGGAAATAGTAATACCAATTTATATAGACTTTATTGTTATCAAATGAGTGGATCATATGTAGATCCAGACGAAGATAGATGTGTGAGGTTAGGACAGAGTATGGGTGCAACTTGTTCTGGTTCTTCTGGAGCACAAAGTTGTGTTTGGACTTAAAATTTTCAAAACTAATTGTAAAAAAATATGAGAAATAAAAAAGCATTTACATTGATAGAACTTTTGGTGGTAGTACTTATTATCGCAGTACTTGCTGCCATTGCTTTACCCAAATATATGGTAGCAAGAGATAGAACACATCTTGCAGGATTAGTGACAATAGCTAACAATGTTAATAATGCATTAGATAGAAGAAGTTTATTCGACGAGAGTATGAATATTACAGCTTTGGATAGATTAGATATAAATCTTATAGATGCAGCAGGAACTGGTTGTGATACTAGTAATCTTGATGGTGATGGTCTTCCTGGTACTTGTAGAATAAAAACATCGGGCAAAGAATATGGCATTTATCCCCTTTTAAATAGTGGTAGTGTCGGTGTTAATTATACTACATTTCTTTCTCGTACAAACAACTCTTTTGGAATGCTTATTGTTTATACTAAAAATTCTAAAGAAACGCTCAATTCTGGATATAATATTAGACTTGACTGTGACTATGTAAGTATCAATCCATCTGTAAATGAAAGTAGATGTGTAAGACTAGCAAACAGTTTGGGTGATGTTTGTATTGTAGGAGATGCCGATTGTAGATTTGATTACTAAATTTTATTCTTTATCAAAAGTAAAAAAGTATGCCTCGGCATATATCAAGAGGAAATTATTATGAAACGAAAAGATTTTATTAGACATTTATCAAAAAATGGTTGCTTCTTGGAAAGAGAAGCGATAAAATATTCTATATTCAAGAACCCAGTTAATAATATAGAAGTTTCTGTAACTAGACACAGAGAAATTGCAGATTTTTCTGCAAAAAAAATCTGCAAAGAATTGCAAATTAAAACCCCTTAATCAAAAGGAGCAGGAAAAATGAAAAAACTTTTAACATTAATATTAACCATATTTATTTTAGCGGGTTGTATGTCTAACGGCTACAAAAATGGCGATATAGATTGGATTGCTATGGGACCAGAATTTCAAAAAACTCGTGCAGAAAATGTCGAAGTTGTTACCGAAAGACAACATATAACAAAACCATGGACTCATATTGGTTTGATTCGAATAAAAAATGTCTCGCCAGATTATGCTTCAAGAGATAAAGCTATAGTAAAAGCAAGAAGGTACGCAGCTGATAAAGGTGCCTCGGCAATATTGATAAGAGAAGTTTTTGTTAGTGGAGATGAAGGCGGACAGAATAGTTTTGTGCTTTCTGCCTATGCTATAAAATATAAGGACGATTTGCAGGAAGAAGATAAGGCTCGGTATGAAGAGAAAGAAGGCACAAATGTCCAAATTAACAAATAAGAAAGCGGTTGTTTTATTCTCTGGCGGATTAGATTCTACCGTTTGTCTATATTGGGCTATTAATAAAGGATATAACTGCGAAATTTTATCGTTTGATTACGGTCAAAAACATAAACGAGAAATATTATCTGTAAAAAAAATAGCCAAAAAATTAAATCTAAAACCAAATATAATAAAATTAAATTTACCATGGCTAAAAGTTAGTAGCTTGGTGGATAAATGTAAGAAGTTGCCGATTTCGGCACGTGCCGAAATCGGCAAAAAGCTCAGCATACCAAGTACCTATGTACCAGCAAGAAATTTAATGTTTGCATCAATAGCTGTTAGTTTTGCAGAAAGTATTGGAGCCGAAGCAATAGTGTTAGGACCAAATGTATTAGACTATTCTGGTTATCCAGATTGTCGTCCTAAATTTTACGAACAACTTTCAAAAGCTGTGGCACAAGGTTGCGAGCGAAAAGTAAAAATTCTTACACCAATAATCAAGTTAAGCAAAAGCGAAATTGTAAAGCTTGGTAAAAAGTTAAAAGCACCAGTGGAAGATACATGGTCTTGCTATGCAGGTGGCATAAAACCTTGCGGGAAGTGTGATAGCTGTAAACTTCGAGAGAAAGGTTTTGAATAGTTTGGTGTTTACTAATATTGTATAATAAGAAAAAGAGAAATCAGGAGGATTGTATTATGAAAAAAATAGCATTATTAATGGCTGTTTTATTTGTTTTTACAAATATTGGCTTCGCTGCTCAAGGTGATGTAGATAAAAAAGCTAAAGGCGAACAACATCAAAAACATCAGAAACAAAAAGCTGAAAAACATCAAAAGCAGAAAGAACACAAAGCTGAAAAACATCAGAAACAAAAAGAACAAAAAGTTAAACAACAGGAACATAAAAAACAAAAAGCTGAAAAAAAGAGACAACGAAAAGAAAAAAAGGCTGAAAAAAGAAAACATCGAAAAGAAAAAAAAGCTAAAAAACAAGAACAACGAAAAACAAAAAAAGCCAAGAAACAGGAACAACGAAAAACAAAAAAAGCGAAAAAGAATAAAAAGAAAAAATAGAAGTTTCTAAAAATTGTTTCTATGAATGATATAATTTAACAAACAAAGAGCCCCAAAAAGGGGCTCTTTTAGTCTAAATATTGATAAACCCTTAATTATATAGTAAAATAACTAATATGGATAACATGCACAGAAATTACGAAGTAGTAATAGTACTAAAACCTCAGCTATCTGACAAAGATATTGCTGATTTTATGGAAAATACCAAAACTGCCATCACAAATGGCAACGGGGAAGTTGTATCTGAGGAAAAACTCGGAAGAAAACGACTTGCTCACGAAATAAAAAAAGAAAGAGAAGGCTTTTTCTTATTATTTAAATTTAAATCCGGCGTGGAATTGTTAGAAAGTTTCAAAAAAAACCTAACATTAAACGAATCTGTTCTAAGACATATGGTTCTTACCTCAGAAGAAGTTAAAAATAAAAGCGCTAAATAAAAATTATGACAACACAATTAAGATTGCCAGAACAAAATCAAGTATTACTATCAGGTAGATTAACAAGAGATCCTGATGTTAGATTCACACAGAAAGGTCAAACTGTATGTCAGTTTGATATTGCAGTAAATAGAAGGTTTCTAGATCAAGCAAGTGGTGAATGGAAAGACGATGTTACTTATGTAACAATAGTAGTATGGGGACAACCGGCAGAAAGATGTAAAGACAGAGTAAGAAAAGGAACACCAGTGTATGTGGAAGGCAGACTTTCGCTAAACCAATACACAGCTAAAGATGGACAAGTAAAAAGAAACTTACAAGTAGTATCTAGAAGAGTACAAATACTTCAATATTCTACAGACGGCGAAACAGTAGCACCATTACCACAGCAAAATGTACAAGGTGTGCAAAACACACAGGGTGGTGGCGGTGAACAAATACCAACAGTAGATGTAGATGCAGTTTCAGATAATTCTGAAGACGATGTTCCCTTTTAAACACTAGTCAATAAATTTAAAAGAAGCATCTTCAACTAATAAAAGTTGAAGATGCTATAAAAATAAGAGGAAAATATGGCAGAAGAAAGAAAAACAACAGACAAACCAGCTGGAAGCGGTGAAAGAAAATTTTCAAGACCTTCAGGCGGTTCATACTCAGGACCAAAAAGACCTTTTGGTAAAAGAAGATTTGAAAGTAGAAGAAAAGTATGTAAAGCATGCGTAGAAAAAATAGCAACTATAGATTATAAAGATGTTCAATTTTTAAGAAATTTCACAATGGAAAGTGGCAAAATACTTTCCAGAAGAATAACTGGTGCATGTGCAAAACATCAAAGACAAATAACCAGTGCAGTAAAAAGAAACAGAAATTTATCTATATTACCTTACTCTAACAAGTAAGTTAAGCGAGCAGGAGTTTTAATAAAATGAAAGTTATTTTACGAAAAGATATTATAAATTTAGGCAATGCCGGCGAAGTCATAGAAGTAAAAGACGGCTATGCACGAAATTTTTTATTACCTAAAAAATTAGTAGAAATCGCAACACCTAATGCGATAAAAAATTGGGGACTTGGTGCAGAACGAAGAAAAGAAAGAGCATCAAAAGAAGTTGAAGGCGCACAAAAAGTAGCTGGTAAATTAGAAGCAACAGTTTTAACATATTCAAGAAAAGTTACAGCAGAAGTAGAAGAAGAACAACATATGTTTGGTAGTGTAACTAAAATTGATGTTTTCAAAAGTTTAAAAGAGCTAGGTTACGAGTTGTCTAAAGATGCTATAAAATTAGATGCTCCTATAAAAACCTTTGGTGAAACTTCTGTAAAGGTATATTTTAAACCGACAGTATTTTCAAATATTGTGGTGAAAATAGATGCTATAGAAGACGAAGAGACCAAAGCAAAAAGAGCAGAATTAAAAAAAGCTAAAGCAAAAGCCGAAAAAGAAGCTAAAGCGGAAGCAAAAAAAGCTGAAAAAGAAGCCAAAGAAGCCAAAGAAGCTCCTGCAGAACAAGAAAAAGCAGAGGAAGTGGCTGAAGAAGTGGAAGCTGAAGAAAACGAAAAGTAAAAACCCATAAGGTTAAGATTTAGAATTAAGAGAGGCCACCCCTTTTGGGGTGGCCTCTTCTCTCGCCACGCCAGTGGGAGTGGGGAATATATTTTAAGAATCTCGGTGCGACTCGCACTTATTTTTATCTAGTACTAAAATACTATATACCACCTAGTACTAAAGTACCTTGTGCGAAAATGGGGTAACAGTTAAAATATAGGTGTAGAGCTTTAAATTAGGAGAAAAATTGTGAAAAAATTAACAATAATATTAAGTGTGGCATTACTATTAACAAGTGTTAGTGGCTATGCAACACCAACTATAAATAAAATGGTGGAAACAAAAGTAGACCAAGCAGAAGTAATGCTTGCACTACCTCCAATTCCAGTAAAAGTGCCAGGAGCGTTAATTAAGTTGGTAATAGAAGTATTTGCAGAGGTATGTAAAAAAACTGGTAAAGCACCATCCGAAATATCATACGAAAAGATGATAAGAGAGATATTAGACTTGGATAAAAAATTAATAGATGATTTAATAATAGTTTTAAAAAACATTCCTACTAATAAAAGAGGTGCACCTTTAGATTTTCAGGAAATGTTAGGCTATGCAATAATAGAAGAATTAAAAGCTTTGGGTAAGGAAATACCAGTTAATTTTAATACCAAAGAAGTTGGTGGGAGAATAGTTACAGTATATAGTATTTTTGGTGACAATATAGTGCATAATAAGAAGGATTTAGAAAATTTATATTATATAGTAAGAGGTGCTGAAGAATTAGAGATGGCTATCAAATTATATTCACCAGAGTTAAACTGTTCTACTTTAGACCAAGTAACAGCCGAAATTAAAAAGTTAGTAAATGAAATATCTACATTTCAGCAAGAAGACAATGGATATAAGTTTGACTTTTTAACATATAAAGAAATAAAATTAAAAAACAATAATATGTTTGTTTCTAAAAATCCTCGCATACTAGAAGAGTTAGAATTTGAATTGAGAGAAATACAAAAAGAGCTATGGCAAATACTACATAAACTAGATGAACTTCGTCATCCTACAGGGTCTCGTAGTGCCGAAGAATTGAAAAAGGATACAGAACAAATCAATAAAATGTATA
The DNA here is from genome assembly GCA_018656005.1 of Candidatus Pseudelusimicrobium marinum. Classification (GTDB taxonomy): domain Bacteria; phylum Elusimicrobiota; class Elusimicrobia; order Elusimicrobiales; family Elusimicrobiaceae; genus Pseudelusimicrobium; species Pseudelusimicrobium marinum. Next base: position 41,428 of record JABHZW010000050.1, read on the forward strand.
TGGAAATTGAGCAACAAAATAAAAAAATGATTAAAATAAAAAAAGAACTGAACGAAATGAACGATATAGATCTAGGAATGAAAAATTAAGAAATATTTACTGAATAAAGCCCCGCAAGCAGAGTCCGTACGACTCGCACCTTGCGGGGCTTTTTTTATAGCCTTACGGTTTTTTATAAGTAGGAATAAAACAAGCGGGGGTGCCCCCGGCACTGTTATGTAGAGAGCTTAAAAAAAGGGGGGTGCTACTAGTACTCAAATATATTATAATATATGAACCCCTATTTTTAGGCATCAGCAGAAAGATACTAGGAAATTATTATGGCATACGATAAGAATTATAAAAACAAATTTAAAAAACCCGATATAAATATCGATAACAAGCTACCACCTCAAGCGACAGACGCAGAGATGGCAGTGCTTGGTGCTATGATGATGGAAGAAGATGCTTCTCAAAGAGCGATGGATATCCTAAAGCCAGAAAGTTTTTACAATAATAATCATAAACTAATATTTGATGCAATCAAAAATCTTATAGACAAAAATAAAGCGGTAGACCTTGTAACTGTATCTGAAGAGCTTAAAAAAACAGAAGCTCTAGCAAAAGTAGGTGGCGAAGGTTATTTAACAGAACTTTTGGACAAAGTTTCCAGCTCTGCTCATGTGGAACACTATGCACAAATAGTTTACAGCAAATCTATAGTAAGGGAACTTATAAAAATAAGTACCTCCACAATACAAGAATGTTTTAGAGAAGAAGACGAAGCAGAAAATTTAATAGATTTAGCACAAGAAAAAATATTTGGACTATCCAAAAAACAAGATTTAAGAGGTTTTTATCACGCAAAAGATTTATCTAACGAGGTTATGGAACTTATAGAAAAAGCTCACCTAGATAAAAATCCAGTTAAAGGTATCCCATCTGGTTTTACAGAGTTTGATTATAAAACTGGTGGTTTTAGAAAATCCGATTTAATAATTTTAGCAGCTCGTCCATCGCAAGGTAAAACTGCAATGGCATTGAATATAATTCATCATGCATGTGTCGAAAAGAAAAACCCTATAGCAATTTTTAGTTTAGAAATGGGTAGACACTCAATTTTTGAAAGAATGTTATGTGGTGCTGCAATGGCAGATTTGCATCAGGTCAGAAATGGTATGTTCCAAAGAAGTAAATGGAAAGATCTAACAAAAGAACTCGCAAAACTAGCTAAATCACCACTTTATATAGACGATACCCCCGGTTTGACAATAACAGATATCAGAATGCGATCTAGACGGCTTGCTAATGAACTTAAAAAGCAGGAAAAAGAACTCGGACTTATTGTTATAGACTATTTACAACTTATCAGAAGTAGTGGTAGGGTAGAAAGTAGACAGCAAGAAGTGTCTGAAATTTCAAGAATGTTAAAAGAACTTGCAAGAACTTTAAATATACCTGTACTTGCATTATCTCAGCTTAACAGACGAAGTGAAGATAAGTCCCGTGAAGGTAATAGACCTCAACTTTCCGATTTAAGAGATTCTGGCTCGCTTGAACAAGATGCCGATGTTGTAGCATTAATTCACAGAGAAGGTTATTATAATAGGGACGATGAATCTGTACAGAAAAAAGCTAAACTTATAATTGCAAAACAAAGAAACGGACCAGTGGGCGATGTGGATTTGAGTTTTTTGAGTCAATATACTTTGTTTACCAATCCTCTACCAGAAGAAGTTGAAGAACAGGTAGAAAGTGAAGTTGGCGTTTTCTAAAATAATAGATCAATGGTTTTATTAAATGGTTATAAAAACTGATAATAAAAATAAACTTATACTTAGGCCGTGTTGGGCTGAAGTAGACTTGTCTAAAATCTCTAAAAATCTCCAAAAAATCGCAAAAGAAATCGCACCATCAAAAACTATGTTTGTTGTAAAATGCAATGGGTATGGTCATGGTGCTTACGAGGTTTCTTACGAGGCTCAAAAAAGTGGTGCGTGCGATTTTTTGGGAGTAGCAAGCATAGAAGAAGGATTATATCTTAGGGAAAAAGGTATAAACTTACCAATACTTGTCTTGGGTAGTATCTATCCTTTTGAAGCATTTGAATATGCTATAAAAAACAATTTATCAATAACAATTGCTAGTTTAGGTAGTGCACAAGAAGTTGTTAAAATTTCTGATAAACTTGGCAAATCTGCAAAATGTCATATAAAAATAGATACTGGTATGGGCAGAATAGGTACAAGAGCGGGGGGGATTTTACAAATCGCTAAAACCTTAAAGCAAGGTAAACATATAAATTTAGAAGGCATCTATAGCCACTTTTCTTGCGCACACAGTGACGAAAAATATACCAAACACCAGACAACAATTTTTGATATCGTAGTAGACGAATGTAAAAAAGAAGGTATAGATTTTAAAATAAAACATCTTGCGAATTCTTATGGAATGTTAAATTTTCCTGCATCTCGTTTAGATATGGTTCGCACAGGTTTGGCAGTTTATGGTGTAATGAAAAACTACGAAGATGCTTTACAATGGAAAAGTAAAATAGTCTTTTTAAAAAATATGCCAAAAGGTTCTTTTATAGGATATGATAATACTTACAAATGCGATAGCGAGAAAAAAATAGCAACTATTCCCGTTGGTTATGGCGATGGATATTTCAGACGATTATCCAATCAAGCAGAAGTTTTAATTAATGGGCAAAGATGTAAAATAGTTGGTAATATATCTATGGATATGATGACGATAGATGTTTCGCATTTAAAAGAAGTCAATATTGGCGACGAAGTTGTGTTAATTGGTAAAAGTAAAAACAATAAAATACCAGTAAGTGAACTTGCTAACATCTTAAATACAAATAGTTATAGTATAATATGTAATATAGGAATTAGGGTACCAAGAGTTTACAAATAATATTTAGGGACGGGCATATATGTTTGCATATATCGGACGAAATGTAGAATTTGCTTTAGAACAAGCGGGCAGAGTATCAGAGATGATACGGTCTGCTTTTTTTTGGTTAATAAAATCTAAATTAGAATCGCAACAAACATTTCTTCAAGGTGTAAGAATAGGTGTAGCATCTTTAGGTGTAACAGTATTAACAAGTTTATTTACAGGTATGGTATTAGCACTTCAAAGTGGTACTACTGCTCAAAGTTTATTTAACGAACCCGTATATGTTGGTGTTATAGTTGGGTTTTCTTTAGTTCGTGAACTTGGTCCTGTTTTAACAGCATTTGTTGTTACAGGTAGAGCAGGTGCAGCCATAACAGCAGAAATTGGAACTATGAAAGTTACAGAACAAGTAGACGCACTTTATACCTTGGGTACAGACCCTATAAAATATCTCGTTATTCCCCGATATATCGCTTGTATGGTGATGCTTCCATTACTAACAGTATTTGCTAACTTTTTTGGTATATTTGGTGGCTATTTAGTTAGTGTTAAAGGGCTTGGAGTATCTTCTTATACATATATTTCAGATGTACGAACATTTTTAAATGTGGAAGATTTTATGCACGGTTTTTTAAAATCTTTTCTGTTTGCATTTGTTATAGCAACCGTTTGTTGTTATAACGGACTTCACACAAAAGGTGGAGCTGAAGGTGTTGGTAAAGCGACAACAGCATCTGTTGTTACAAGTATGATTTTAATTTTAGTGGTAGATTATTTTGCATCTTCTATCTTAGTATCTTTGGGAATTTAAAGTATGATAAATGTTAAAAATTTAAAGAAAAGTTTTGAAAAAAATAGAGTACTAAAAGGCGTTAGCATTAGTGTGGACGAAGGGAAAGTATTATCTATAATAGGTAGTTCTGGTACTGGTAAAAGTACTTTTATAAAATGTATTATTGGTTTGTTAAAGCCAGATAGTGGCGAAATTATCGTCGATGACAAAGATATTACCCAAATTTCAGACGATTATGAATTAATGGAACTTAGAAAAAATTTTGGTTATTTATTTCAAGAAGGTGCTTTATTTGACAGTATGTCAGTGGGTGAAAATGTAGCTTTTGGTTTAAAATATTTAACAAAAGTTCCAAAATCTGAATACAAAAAAATAGTTGCAGAAAAATTAGCATTAGTAGGTTTGGTGGGTATAGAAAATATGCGTCCATCGGAACTTTCTGGTGGTATGAAAAAACGAGTATCGCTTGCAAGAGTTTTAGCACCAAGTCCAAAATATATTTTGTACGATGAACCAACCTCTGGGTTAGATCCTATAAGAGCCGATAGTATAGGATATTTAATTTTAGATTTAAAGAAAAAGCTAAATGTAACATCAATAGTTATTACTCACGATATGAGTTTGGCTTATAAGGTGTCAGATAAGATTGCCATGCTTTGTGGCGGAAACTTGGTTTTACATGGTACCCCTAAGGAATTTAAAACCACAAAGAATGCAATGGTTCGTCAATTTGTAGATGGTAAAAGAGAAGGACCAATAAAACTAGTTCCAACTGGTATAAAAACAGAAGGAGATGATAATATTTAGTTTTGTAAGGCGGTAAAAAAGCATTAGCAAAACTCGTGTTATATAGGAAGGTTAAGCACGGAAAATATTATATAATAAAATTATGAGTTCAGAAAGCAAAGTAGGTTTATTTACAATAATAGGGTTAATACTTTTGGGTATGTCCCTGTACTTACTTGGTAATTTTTCTATTACCAACGAATATCAGATAAATGTAGAATTTTCTGATGTTTCTGGCTTGCCGGATAAATCTATCGTAAGATTATCTGGTGTAGAAGTTGGTAAAGTAAGAGATATAAAAATACTAAACGGCAAAGTAATAGCCGTGCTTGGCATAATGGACAAAGTTGTAGTTTATAGAGATGCTGAATTTTCTATAGGTTCAAGCAGTGTAATAGGAAGTAAATATTTAAGAATAAATCAAGGTACAAAAGAAGCAGGTATTATAGAAAATAAAGAATTTGTACGGGGTAAAGATGTATTAACTCTCGAGGATATGTTGCTTGAAACACTTGGCAACTTTGGCGATGACGGCACAACAGGCGAACAAATAAACGCAACCTTAGAAAGTATGAGAGAACTTTCGGCAAGTCTAAACCAAATGATACTGAATATGGAACCTAGTATGACAGGTACTATGGAAAATTTAAACGCTCTTTTAGAAGATCTTAATTCTCAAGAAGGTGCATTAGGTGCATTGATGAACGATCCGCAAGCAAAAGAAGATGTACAAGCTACAATTAAAAATGTAAGAGAAATTTCTGAAGAAGCAAAAACATTAATGGGTCGAGTTAAAAAGTATAAAGCTACATGGTTATTTGCCAGCAGAAACGATTTGAAAACTGGCGGTAGCTATGGTGATTTCGGTTTAAAAATAAGTCCAAGATACGGTAAATATTATCGTTTTGGTTTAGCAAACTTAGGTAATAAAGACGACGATCCAGAAAAGGGTACAGAATATGTCGAAAAAAATAAAGTAGATGTTCGTTTTGGTTTCTATAACGAATGGTACGACTTTTCGTTCGGTGTAGTACGGGGTTCTGGTGGTGCAAATATTACCTTTAATCCACTTTATACAGACAAAGTTCTTAAACGCTTAAGTGTTTATGGTGAAATTTACGATATGAGCAGAAACAGAGTAATATCTGGCAGAAGATTTAATAAAGCTAATGTTGCTTATGGTGCTGACTTGAACCTATTTAAAGTATTATATGTGGGTGTCCGTATGGACGATGTTCTCGAGCTAAACAGACCACAAATTACATTAGGTGTACAATTTGACGACGAAGATGTAACTGCGCTTATTGGTTTAATTGCATTAGCAGCAGCGGGTTCAAAAGGTTAACATACAAAATGAAATTTAGAACTATATACAAGTGTTCCGAGTGTGGATATCAGAGTGTTAAGTGGATGGGACAATGCCCAGAATGTTCCGCTTGGAACAGTATGCAAGAAGATGTCATAAAAGAAGAAAGTAAAACTGGTAATAAAAAAACGGTAAGAAGTTTTACCGAACTTTCTGGAAAGGTATCTACCTTAAAAACAGCAAACGCTGAAAAAACCGAAAAAATAAAAACAAATATTGAAGAGTTCGACAGACTTTTGTCTGGCGGTTTAATTGCTGGGCAAATAACTTTACTTGCCGGTGCACCGGGTATTGGTAAAAGCACTTTAATGATGCAGGTTGCAGGACAAATTAGTAAAAAAGATAAAACTTTATATGTTTCAGGCGAGGAAAGTATTTCGCAAATTTCAACCCGTGCAAAAAGATTACAAGTAGATAGTAAAAATATTTTAATATTACCAGAAATTAATTTAGAAAAAGTTGTAGAACAAATAAAAAATATAAAACCAAAGTTTGTTGTTTTAGATTCTATACAAACAATTTATCACCCAGAATTTAATTCCAGTGCTGGCAGTATTTTGCAAATAAAAGAAAGTGCTTCAGAAATTATTCGTCTTTGTAAAAGCGAAAATATAATTTTATTTATCCTCGGACACATAACAAAAGAAGGTGCATTAGCAGGACCAAAAATTTTAGAACATATGGTAGATACCGTTTTATATTTTGATACAGAAAAAGATAGTATTTTAAAAGTACTTCGTGCATATAAAAATCGTTTTGGTGCAACCGATGAGGTTGGCTTATTCAAAATGGAAGAAAAAGGTTTAGAAAGTGTAAAAGATGCTGGGCTTTATAGTTTACAGACATCAAGAAAAAAGCCAATTGTTGGCAGAGCATTTAGTTTATTTTTAGAAGGTACAAGACCACTTGTAGCAGAAGTTCAGGCATTGGTATCGCAAACGGTGTATCCGTTTCCAAAAAGGGTTGTTTCGGGGTTAGATTTAAATAGATGCCAAATACTTTTAGCTTCTATGGAGAAAAATTTAGGTATAAGTTTCGCAGATAAAGATGTTTTTATTAGTATCGCAGGCGGTATAAAAAGTAAAGATACCGCTTTAGATTTGGCTATTTGTGCATCAGTAGTAAGTTCTTATCGGGAGAGGGAAATATCGCATAAAGATATTTTCGTAGCAGAGGTAGGAATTTTAGGACAAATGGCTGGTATCAAAATGATGGCAGAAAGAATTAAAGAAGCAAAAAGAATGGGTTTTGAGAGAATATTCTGTCCTGGTAATATAACATCTTCCAATATTAGTGGTATTTCGGTAGAAAAACTAGAGAGTTTGTACCAATTGTCCTCTAAAATCAAATAAACTAGCCAACAAATTTAAATTGTACTTTATAAGTTAGCTAAATAACTGCTAAAATATGTAGTATGGTTTTTGATATCATTTAGATTAATTAATATATATAGGGAGGGCAGAAATATGCCAGTTTGGATATTTAGAATTTCAGCTTTAGTGGGTTTCCCATTATTAACATTTCAGTTTTTAGTACACGATGTAAGAGGTATCGTGGTAGGTTTTATTTGTGCGCTAATTTTAATAGCTGCGGAACATTCTATAAGAAGTGTAAGGTTTTTTACAATAATGTTAGGGTTTTTCGGGGTATTATTTGGTTATTTACTTTTTATGCTTTTAGATTATACTATGATACAAATAGGAAATTCTACAGTAGCTAGTATTTGGACAGATTTTAGAGACGAAGCACTTTCTATGTTAGTTATCATAGGTGGTTTTATTGCAATAGTAAAAAGTAAAGATTTAATGGGAATATCCACAAAAGGTAGCCATTTGAAAATTTTAGATAGTAGTGTCTTAATGGACGGCAGAATAGTAGATGTTTGCCGAAGCGAATTTTTAGACGGTATTTTTATAGTGCCAAGCTTTATTTTAGAGGAATTAGAAAATTTAGGTAAATCTGAAGATCCGCTTGAAAAAGCCAGAGGGAAAAGAGGTTTAGATATTTTATCCCAATTACAAAAAAGTAAATATTTACCTTTAAGAATAGTAAGAAAAAATCCTAAACCAAAAGATATAACAGGAAAAGTTGTAAAACTTGCAAAAAGTTTAGATGCTCAAATATTAACGATGAATTTTGATGTTAATAAAGCCGCAGCGGTAGATAGTGTCAGTGTTTTAAATATTAATGACTTAACTTTCGCATTAAAACCAGTTGTTTTACCAGGTGAATCTGTACAGTTATTCATAATGAAAGACGGTAAAGAAAAAGAGCAAGGCATAGGTTATTTAGACGACGGCACAATGGTAGTTGTAGAAGATGGTAAAAGATTTATAGGCAAAAAAGCAGAGATAGATATTTATTCCATACTTCAAACACCAGCTGGAAGAATGATATTTGCAAAAATTAAAAGAGATAGAAAAAAACCGCAACAAAATAAACAATATAAGAAATAGGTTAGATTTATGGTAGATAGGAAATTTACATCAGTTTTAATACTTGCCGGTGGTACTGGCACAAGAATGGGTAAGCCTAAACAAATGCTAAAAATAGCAGGCGAGCCGATTCTTTTCAAGACTATAAAAGCTTTTTTAAATATTAAAGAAGTAGATGAAATTCTGCTCGCCTGCAATAAAAACATAGCCAAAAAAGTTAAAGCAAAGTTCAAAAACATAAAAATTTGTGAAGACGGAGCAACAAGGTTAAAGTCTTTACAAAACGGTATGAAGATTGTGTCTAGCAAATGCAAACTAATAGCCATACACGATAGTGCAAGACCTTTAATAGAAAAAAAAGATGTATTAGCTGTTTTAAAAACAGCTTCTAAATACAAGGCAGCCGTTTTGGGTGTGCCTGTTAAAAATACAGTTAAAGAAACACAAAAAGGTGTAGTGAAAAAAACTCTTAACAGAGCATTTCTTCACGAAATTTATACACCACAATGTTATGAAATAAAAACATTACAAAAAGCATTAAATAAATTTAAAAACGACAAAAAATCAACAGACGATTCTAGTTTAGTTGAAAAATTAGGAACAAAAATAAAAATTGTAAAGGGTAGTTATAAAAATATAAAAATAACCACCTCGGAAGATTTATTATTAGCGGAAGCATTGTTATCTAAAGGAGCGAGCAAAGTGTCTAAAACAAGAGTGGGCTTAGGTTTTGATTTACATAGAATGGAAAAAGGCAGAAAATTTATCGTCGGTGGGCATGAAATAAAGCATACTAAAGGATTATTAGGTCATTCGGACGGAGATGTCGTCCTTCATGCAGTGTGCGATGCTGTACTAGGTGCAATTTGTGCTGGCGAAATTGGCCTTTATTATCCGCCAACAGATATTACTATTATGGGAATATCAAGTGTGGTAATAGCAGAAAAGGTTATGGAAGTTTTAAAAAGTAAACGGGCAAGAATAGTTCATATGGATATTACTTTAATAGCAGAAGAACCAAAAATTAGTCCACATTATACAGCGGTTCGCAAAAGTTTATCAGAAATTTTTAAACTTAATATAAACGAAGTAAGTTTTAAAGCAAAAAGTTACGAACATGTGGGTGCAATAGGCAATGCAAAAGCATGTAGCGCACATGCCGTTGTAACAGTGGAAGTTAAATAGGGAAGGAAAAAATGAAAAGATATTTAATACTTTTATTAGTAATTTTATTAGCTGGTTGTGTAAGCACTGGCAAAAAAGATAAATACGAAAGAGTAGATTATTCCGATTATGAAACTTATGAGGAATATCAAAGTCCAAAAATTTACGATAGCGAAGAAGAACTTGCAGAGCCGTCTGTATTGGAAAAAGAAGATTATGAAATAGAGATAGATATAGAAAGTTCTGATGTTATTGGAGATACTGGTGTTTACGGGGATTTAGCCGTAGAAATATCTTCTAAAAAATATAATATAGGGTTGGAAGCAACTTCTAAAGATTTGGGCGAGTTTCAACAAGTGTTAGATAAAAGTTATCTTAGTGTTTTTGAAAAACATCCTAAAAAAGGTTTCACATATATGTTATCGCCAGCGGGTGCTGTAAATCCATTGTCTGACATTAGTATAAAATGTATGCTTAGTGAGCGATTTTCAGATAATTATGGCAAAGAAGTGTGCGATAAGTTTTTTGGAAATATAACAGAAAATTATTCTCAGTTTTTAGAATCAAAACAACAAAAAGAAAATGAAATTATACAATAGTTTAACAAAACAAAAAGAAGAATTTAAACCGATAAAAAAAGGCGAAGTTGGTTTGTATACCTGCGGACCTACGGTCTATAATTTCGCACATATTGGTAATTTAAGAACCTATATTTTCGAGGATATCCTAAAAAGAACCCTTATTTTAGCTGGCTACAAAGTAAATCATATAATGAATGTTACAGATGTTGGGCATTTGGTATCAGATGCAGATACTGGTGAAGATAAAATGGAACTTGGCGCAAAACGAGAAGGTAAAAGTGCATGGGATATTGCAAAACAATACGAAAAAAAGTTTTTTGAAGATTTTAAAGCACTAAATTGTTTGATGCCAAACAAAACACCAAAAGCAACAGATCATATTGAAGATATGATTTCGCTTATTAAAATTTTAGAAAAAAAAGGTTTCGTTTATAAAACTTCCGATGGTTTGTATTTTGATACTTCTAAATATAAAAATTATCATGCATTAATGGGTAAGAAAAATTTTGAAGGTTTAAAAGAAGGTGCAAGAGTTGAAGTCAATAAAGAAAAAAAACAATCTATGGATTTTGCTTTATGGAAATTTTCCGCCAATGGGGAGAAGAGGCAAATGGAATGGGAATCCCCGTGGGGAGTAGGTTTCCCAGGTTGGCATTTAGAATGTAGTGCAATGGCAGAAAAGTATCTTGGTAAAACAATAGACATTCATTGTGGCGGTATAGATCATGTTTCCGTACATCACACAAACGAAATGGCACAAAGCGAATGTGCTAATAATACACCGCTTGCGAATTTTTGGATACACGGCGAATTTTTGGTAATACCTAGTGGCAAAATGTCCAAAAGTTCTGGCACTTTTTTAACTTTGGACGAACTTATAAAAAAAGGTTATACCCCATTTGATTATCGCTACCTATGTTTAACCGCACATTACAGAACACAATTAGAATTTACTTTTGATAGTCTTGATTTCGCTCGCACAAGTTTAAAAAGTTTGAAACAAAAAATTGCTGGCTTAGACGAGGGGGGAGAATCTAAAGGCGATATTTCTAAATATAAAAAAGCTTTTGAAGATGCTTGTTTTAACGATTTAAATACATCAAAAGCATTAAGTTTGGTGTGGGATATTTTAAAAGATAAGGAAATTTCTTCCTATAACAAATTAGAATTTATAAAATTTGCAGATACCGTGTTTGGTTTAAATTTACTTACAAAAGATGTAAAAAAAGAGGAAGAAATTTCCTCTGAAATAAAAGAGTTGTTAGAAAAAAGAGCACAAGCAAGAAAAGATAAAGATTTCAAAACTTCCGACATTCTTCGAGATGAGTTAAAACAAAAAGGCATCCTAGTTAAGGATACCTCATCTGGTCAAACTTGGGAAAAAATTTAATTTTAGGGATTTGTTATGAAACTCCCGTATGTAAATACAAGGAGTTTCATTATACATTAGTATTTTTTAGTTAAGGTTGAGTATTTCTTTTATTTTCTTCTCAAGTACATTCTCTTCTTCAATACCTTTAAATACTTCATTTTTTATATTGTTTTTATCGTCAATATTTACAAACAATTCTGCAATTTTTATAATTTCTTCTTCAGGATTTAATGATGTTATTTCTATCATAAGTATTGTGATGTCTCTTAGCATTTGTCGCATTTTATTATTATTATTATTATTATTATTATTATAATCTATTTCGTTCAACATAGAATCGTCTAAAGACAATACAGCTAGTGGATTGTTCTCTATAATACTTTTTATATCTTCAAAACAGTTACATGTATCAATTGAGTATCTTTCAGTAATTTTCTCTGCTTTTATTCCATTTATTGCATAGCAAGTAAAACCACCATAAAAAAATAGATTTAATAAATATAGCCCAAGTCCAGCACCACCTGCAACCGTAAAAATCATAGTCCCTATTATTGCTCCATTTGCAACCAAAAAACCTATAATTCCCATTTTCCTGTTCTTTATAACATCAGGATCTATGCCAGATATTTCTAGAAATTTAGGTGTTGGTTCTATGTGGTCTATTTTTCCATTTTCATCGTAGTAAATTGATATTATAGAATCTTTTTCCCATTTTTTTAGGTTGGCTTGTAGTGTATTTCTCATCTCAACCAAAGACATGTTTTCATAAGCTGGTTTTTCTTTTTTTATTCTGATTATTTCGTTAGCTAGTATTTCGTTCCCTTTTTCTATAACTTGTTGAATATCTTGTGGTGTCATCATTTCCAATTGAGCATCAAAATATTCTATAAAATTCATATTTTGTGTTGCACTAACAGGCATACTAGATGCGAATATGAATGTAAAAAACATCATCGCCATTAGCACTCTTAATTTTTGCATTATTTTATTCATTTTCTTCTCTCCATATATAAAATTGTATTTATAACAATACAACTATATTTTAACTGTTGGCTGATTTTCGCACAAGGTACTTTAGTACTAGTTGCTATTAGTACTTTTGGGCTATATTTTACTTCGTATTTTTCCACTGGCTTTTGTTTTCGGTCGGTTATTTACCGCTACTGCCAGGGGTGAGCTTCTCACTTCGCAGTATTCGCTAATGTAAACCGCCCTCCCTCAAGCCTCAGCCAGTAAAAAAATACTCGTAAATAATGTTTCTTTTTTATAATAGTGTTGTGTTATGTAATCACGAAAAAAAAGGGGGGAGTGCCCTTGGCACTAAAACAATTTTGGTTCGTCGTCTTTCTTTTTATTTTCTTTCTTTGTAGATTTTTTTGTAGCTTTTTTAGGTTTCACTTCTTTAACTTCTTCAACTTTATCTAAGGTTTCTTCTTTCAACTTTTCTTGTTGATCCACAGAACTTGGCAGTTTTGCATTTTTATCCCTAAAATCTGGAACTAAATGCTTTGTTAAAATAGAAAAGAGGTTTTTCCGTTTAGGTAAATCTATAACAGTATCGTCTAGTGCGTCGCTACCCAAATCTTTTTTAAAGCTAAACTTTTGTGCTGGAAAAATACTTCTTTTACCGGTAATCAAAAAACTTATCACACACGCCACAGCAGCATAAGGTGCTATTTTAGGACCAAAGAGTTCAGTCGCCATAATACTCGCAGCTAATGGAGTATTACACGCACCTGCTAGTACACTAACAACACCTATGGCAGCGAAAGTAGTAAAATCCAATCCGAAAACTTTTGCAAAAAATATGCCAGCATTTGCACCTATAAAAAATATCGGTGTAATGATACCGCCAACACCACCACCTGCAAATGTTAAAGCTGTCGCAATAGTTTTAACAACAAAACCTAAAGCAGGGGCATCGTGACCTGAAAGCATACTATCTATTTGTCCCATTCCAAGTCCAAGATAGTTTGGTGAAAATACTAAACCTATTAAAACAAGTAAAACACCTGCTATTAAACTTCTTACAGCCCAATTAGTTTTTATGGAAATATATCTAAACAGAACTTGTAAAAACCTAACAGTTTCTATCAAGAATAAAGATACCACTCCGAAAAATAAACCTGCTATTACAACTTTTACAAAAAATGCTTGAGTGAAAACTGGTGTGAAATTGAATGGATGATAAATATATTCCACCCCTAAATGCGAAGTCACGCCGTATGCCACTATACCAGAAATTAAGGCAGGCAACATAACATCGTAGAAAACTTTACCTACAAATAATGCTTCTAAACCAAAGATTGCACCAGAAATTGGTACACCAAACACACCAGCAAAACCGGCGGATACACCACAAATCATAAGTTTTCGTTTATCATTATCGCTTAAATTAAAAAGTTTTGCTAAAAAAGAACCTATACCTGCTCCGACATCCGCACAAGGTGCTTCTTTACCAGCACTACCACCGGCGGCGATAGTAAAAATTGGTAAAAAGAATGCTTTTATCGAAGATAATACACTTATCCCTTTATTATTATTTAGAGTGCTTATAACAGAGTTTGTTGAATAATCTTTATGTCTGGAATAGGTTTTTGTGCTTATAAAAGAAGTTATTAAGAGAACGGCTGGTAACATCAAAAAGTAGTATTTGTAAGATTCCGAAAAATCGCTACTTTTATGCAATAAATTTAAAAACAAAGCATCTGCCACACCTACCAAAACGCCCATAATACTTGCATATATGAACCATTTTGTTATGTTTAGGAATATTTCTCGTTCTTCACGGATATTTTGTTTTATAAAGCCAGTTTCTCTTCTCATAGTAGTAATATGATACAAAATTATTAGGTAAAAATGATATCATATATTAAATATAGATATGTGTGGAGGGGCTTATGCAAGAAATTGTAGTAGCAGCGATAACATTGTTTTTGGTTATGGATCCGTTTGGTAATATACCAGTTTTTATAACCGTTTTAAAGAAAGTTTCAGACGAGCGAAAAAGAGCAGTTTTAATAAGAGAGCTATTTTTTGCACTCGTAATAATGGTGATATTTTTATTTTTAGGTCAACATATTTTGAACCTATTTGAAATAAAACAATCTTCTTTAGCAATTGCGGGGGGTATAGTTTTATTTATAATATCGCTTGGCTTAATTTTTGGAAAAGGGATAGACGCTGTTTCACCAGCTTCGGCAAATTCTAACAAAGAACCTTTACTCGTGCCATTAGCAGTACCATTAATTGCAGGTCCAGCAAGTTTAAGTGTTATTTTGCTTTTAGCAGGTAAAAGCCCAGATAAAATGGGTTCTTGGTTGATCGCACTTTTAATAGCATTTGCGGTAAATTCTATAGTATTATTACTTTCTTTCCCAATATCAAAATTCTTGGGTAAAAGCGGTATGCAAGCTATGGAACGACTTATGGGTTTAATACTTGCACTTATGGCTGTCAATATGGTTATGAACGGTATAGAACAATTTATTAGGAGTACACTTTAATGTTTAAAAAGTTTATATTTGGTTTTTTATTTTTATCTTTGTTTAGCGGTTTTGCGGTGGCACAAGAAAAATTGGAAGTAAAATTATTTTATTCTCCATATTGTTTTCATTGTTTGAAACTTAAAACCGAATATTTACCAAAACTTAAAGAAAAATATCAAGATAAGGTAATATTCACACAACTTGATATTACAAATTACGAAAATAGTTTTTTGTTAGATAAACTTGCCAGAGCAAATGGCGAAGAAGCTTCTGTACCTGCTATGCTTGTAGAGGATACTTTTTTGATTGGCTATCCATCTACCATAAAACCAACGGCGGAACAAGTTATAGATACCGCACTTATGCAAGCTAAATTTGAAGCTTTTAAAGCAGGCACTTTAGAAGAAGAACCCGTTGCAGATGTACAAGATACTTTTGCTGCAATAACACTTTCTGCAATAGTTTTTAACGGACTTATAGATGGTATTAACCCATGTGCATTTGCTGTGATAGTATTTTTTATATCGTTTTTATCTGCCTATGGTTATAGAAAACGGGAAGTTTTTTATATAGGTTCTGCCTATTGTTTCGCAGTATTTTTAACTTATATTTTGCTTGGTTTTGGTTTCTTTAAAGCATTGTATGCACTTAATAGTTTTGTTGTTTTGATAAAAGTTTTTTATTATTTAACAGCGGGTATATGTTTCAGCTTTTTTGCACTTAGCATTCGCGATATTATTGTTTATAAAAAGACAGGTAATGCTGGTGAAATGTTATTACAGCTTCCGAAGAGTTTTAAACATAGGATAAACAAAATTGTTGGCTTTTTCCTAAGAGGCAAGGACGGCGAGCATAAGAGTGCATTTGGGCTTATTTTAGCTAGTTTGGTAGTAGGTTTTTTAGTTTCTTTGATTGAAGCTATTTGTACCGGACAAGTGTATGTGCCAACAATAGTTTTAATTTTAAAACAGGAAGCTTTTAGGGTAAAAGCTTGGGCATATTTACTTTTATATAACTTGATGTTTATTATGCCACTGGTATTAATATTTATGCTTTCTTTAATGGGCTATAGTTCTGATAAGTTTAGTGGCTTTTTAAAGAAGAATTTAGTGGGTGTAAAAGTTTTACTTGCGATAGTATTTTTGGCTCTAGGTTTAATGCTTTTGTTTGGATAGTTATGAATTAATTTTTAGTAAATTTTTATTTCCTCTCCCTTTGGGAGAGGACGACTAGTTCGAAGAACTAGCGAGGTGAGGGCTATGTTTCGTAGCTTATAATTTATAAGAAAACAAAGAAGCATAGCCCTCACCCCAACCCTCTCCCAAAGGGAGAGGGAGTAAATCTTTTCATAAATTCGCAAAGGGAGAGGGAATAGGAAGTATTTTATATCTCTCTCAACGAGAGAGGAGATAATAAAACATAATAAAAAAAGCCCCGCTCTTAGTGAGCGGGGCTTTTATGTTTAAAAATCAATTAACTATTAACTACTAACAAGTTGTTGCTGTTGTGAATCCTAATGCAGAACAAACCTGGTCGCCTTTGTTAGAAGCATTACCGTAACAACAGCTTACAACACCTGTTTCCACATCCCTTGCTATTACATAGTCATAAGTAGTATGGGCAACTGATGCTGTTCCCCATCTTGTTGCTGTTGGGTTACATGCTGTAAAACCAGTACATGTGCTTACATTATAGCGGAAGTTTGTTGTTGTTGTGTATGCATTTGAACCACCAAGTGTGCCTGGAACTTCAATATCTAATGTAGCAAGGTCGTCTGCAGCGTCATCTGTTGCTAAGTAATATCTTTCTTCAGCACTTGCGATACTACCAAGCAGTGTTAATGCTTCAGAAGCACGGGATTTTTCCACAGTAATAAAGTACTGAGGCAATGCGATAGCTGCTAAAATTGCGATAATTAAAACCACAACCAAGAGCTCGATAAGCGTAAACGCTTTTTTATTTAACTTTTTCATTTATAATTCTCCTCCTAAACGGAATAAACATTTCGTACCCGTATACGGATACTAGATTAGTATATGTATTTTATGTAAGGAAGTCAAGTAAATTTGATAATAAAAAAGCCCCACAACTTTTTGTAAGTTATGGGGTTTTTAAACTTGGCGCTCCCTAGGAGAATCGAACTCCTCTTTTCGGCTTGAAAAGCCGACGTCCTAACCGATAGACGAAGGGAGCTTTTTGCTTCTGCTTTTTGGTAAATTTTTATTTTTTTGTTTCCTTAAGTAGGGGTCCTCGCATACGCTCGGTCGTTCCTCCCTACTCTGCGTTACAAAGAAAATAAAAATTTTCTCAAAAATCCTCGCAAAAAGCAGAATGTAAAAACGAAGCAAAAACTCAAAAGAAAGAGTTTTTTACGCCCGGTGCGGCTCGAACGCACGACCTCCCGCTTAAAAGGCGGATGCTCTACCACTGAGCTACGGGCGCGTTTTTATTTCCTATTCTGCAAAGCTATTTGCAGAATAGGAAATAAAAACGCTCTCTATTGATTAGTTGTCTATAAAAAAGAACAAGGGCTTCAAAAAGCCCAACAAATAAATTATATCAAAATTGAATGCTTACTACAACTTTAATTTTCTACGATTATTAAAAATCTGACCCAAACCAACACCAGCATCATTTGATGGAATGATTTTATTGGTATAAACTTCAAACCCTTTTTTTTCAAGCTCTTTAATCATAAGTTCTAACAAAACTTTGTTTTGAAATACCCCGCCAGATAAACATACGATTTTTATCCCAGTTTTTAAAGAAATTTTATTGGCTATTTCTACACTTGCTAAAGCCAAACCTAAATGAAATTTTTCTGATACTTCTTGCCCCTTATCTCTATTTTTTATAATTTCTTTAAAAACTGGGCTAGCATCTAAAATAAATTTTTTATTGGTATTTAAAATATCAAATTTGTAAGATTTTTTTGGTTTTTTATTATATTTTGCTTCAAGTTCCATAGCTGCTTGTGCTTGATAGGATATTTTTTTATCTGCATCTGCTAAATAACTGACGGCATCAAACAATCTGCCGATACTTGAAGTTTTTGGGCTATTAATATTTTTCTTAACCATATTTATACAAATAGTGAGTTCTTGTTTTGTGATATCTTTAAATAAATGTCTAAACCGAATCCATTTATCCCCAAAAATTTCGTAAATCCAGGAAAGTGTTAATCGCCAAATTTCAGAAACAGCTTTATCTCCACCTGGCATTTTGATAGGTTTTAAATATCCTGCTCTTTGCCAATTATTTTTGTTAATTATTAAGAATTCTCCGCCCCAAATGCTATTATCTTCACCAAGTCCTGTGCCGTCGAAAGAAAGTCCTATTACAGGGTCTTTCAAGCTATTTTCTGCCATTACACTTAATATGTGCGACAGATGATGTTGTGTCCGTGTGGTTTTTTTGAAAAGTTGGCTTGTAAAATATTCTGGATGGGTGTCGCTGGCAAAATTTTTAGGTTTTATTTTCAAAAAATTTTGCATATTAGCTAAACTTTCTTTATAAAATTTTTGATTTTCAACAATATCCAAATCGCCAATATATTGTGATAATATTGCGAAATTATCTCTACCCAAAACAAAACTTCCTGTTTTATTTGCACCAGTTGCAAGTGTTGGTTGTTTTAATTTGAAAGGTAAATTTATTTTTTGCGGAGCAAGACCACGAGCATATCTTATCGTGTGCATATTGCCATTAAGTTCAAAGACAACAGAGTCGTCGCACCTATTTACTATCGGTCTGTCGTGCATCAAAAATCCATCTGCGATATTTTTCAAATCTTTTTTAGCGATTTCGTTTGAAATGCAAATTGGTTCTTCACTTTTATTAGCACTAGTCATAATCAACGGATTTTTGATGCCACTAGCGAACAAAATTTTGTGAATTGGTGTGTATGCGAGCATAATTCCAAAAGTGTTGAGATTAGGTGCAATTCCCTCGATATCTTTCCTTTTTTTAAGCATAACAATTGGGCTTTGGGAACTTGTTAAAATTTCTTTTTCTTTTTTATTTATATAGCAAAACTTTTCTGCCATTTTGATGTCAGAAACCATAAGTGCAAATGGTTTATCAGGTCGTTTTTTGCGAGTTCTTAACTTTTTTACCGAAGAAAAGTTTTGCGAGTCGCACGCAAATTGAAAACCGCCTAAACTTTTTAATGCAATTATTTTACCTTGCTTAATTAATTTTGCAGATTTTAATAAAGCTTCATTTCCTTTGTATTTTTTATTGCCAATTTCTAACCAAATTTTTGGTCCGCATACATTGCAAGCATTTGGTTGTGCATGGAAGCGTCTATCAAACGGGTCATCGTATTCCTTTTGACACAATTTGCACATTTTGAAACTTTTCATAGAAGTTTTTTGTCTGTCATAAGGCAACCCGTTTACAATTGTGAACCGCGGTCCGCAATTTGTGCAGTTTGTGAATGGATATAAATAGCGTCTATTATTTTTCGCAAAAATTTCTTTCTCACAATCTTTACAGGTGGCTAAATCGTGTGGTATTATTGTGCTATTTTGAGTTTTTGAATTACTAAATTTTATTTGGAAATTTTTGCATGTTTTTAGCTTAATATTTTCTACTAAAACAGCATCTACTTTGCTTTGTGGGGGGTGATTTTTTTTGATATTTTCTATAAACTTATCTAAATTTGTTTTTGTGCCTTGAGCTTCTATCTCTACGCCGATAAGTGAGTTGAAAACAAAACCTGTTAAATTATGTTTTTTGGCAAGTTTATAGATGAAAGGTCTAAACCCAACACCTTGTACAATACCAGAAACAATTATTTTTTTTCGAATTTTTTTCATAGAATTTTCTAGCAAATTCTTGGTAAATTTTCGCCTTCAGAAAGTTTTAATATTCTTCTTGTTCCAATTTCTGTTTTCAAAAATACTTTGCCTTGTTTTTTATTTAAAACTTTACCAATAATTTTGGCATTTTTGCCATATTTATGTTTTTTAATTTCTGCTAAAACTTTTTTTGCGAAATTTTGTGGCACCACACATATAAATTTACCTTCGTTTGCAATACTTAAAGCATCTAGCCCCAAAATTTCGCATGCAGATTTAACTTGCGAAGAAATTGGTAGAAGGTTTTGATCAATCTCTATTTCACACTTACTCGCTTCGGAAATTTCTACCAAGCTGGCTAATAAACCGCCTCTTGTTAAATCTCTCATACAATGGATGTGGGGGTGAAACTTTTTAAGTTTATCTGTAATTAAATTCAATGGGTTAGCATCGCTTTTTATGTCGGATTTTATACCAAGGTTATGTCTTGCATTTAAAACTGCGACACCATGTTCGGCTAGGTTGCCGTTTACAATAATAACATCGCCAGTTTTGATATTTCTCGAGGAAACTTTAGCTTTATCATAAATCTCGCCAATGCCACTGGTATTGATAAAAATTTTATCTGCCTGACCTTTTTCAACCACTTTAGTGTCGCCAGTTACAATTTGTACGCCAGCTTCTTTGGCAGCTTGTGCCATTGTTTTTACAATTTCTTCAAGCAGTTTAATATCCAAACCTTCTTCCAAAATGGCTGCGACAGAAATGTATTTTGGTTTTGAACCTTTCATAGCCAAATCGTTGACAGTACCACACACAGCCAATCGCCCGATGTTTGTGTTGGGGAATTTTACTGGGCTTACTACATAAGAATCTGTGGTAAATGCTAGGCGATTGGCTGAAGTTTTAAGTTCTGCACTATCGTCTAGCTCTGCTAAGATTTTATTGTTGAAATATTTTAGGAACAAATTATTAATTAAATCTCTACTATTTTGTGTTCCTGCACCATGTGTAATATCTATTTTAGGCGAGAGGCTCGCCTCCCTTGTTATTTTGTTCATATGTATATTCTATAAAATATGGAGAAGCCCCGCGAGCACGTGCTCGCGGGGCTATCAAAAAACTTAAACTTTAATTTATAGCAACTTTGCTATCATATCGGCAAGAGGGCTTCGCTCTGTCTTCGTAAACTTAATATGCCCAAAAGTTTTTTGCCCTTTCAACCGTTCCACCACATATGTTAAACCATTGGATTCTGGGTCTAAATAAGGAGTATCAATCTGATGTGGATCGCCAGTTACAACAACTTTGGTATTTGCACCCGCACGAGATAATACAGTTTTCATTTCATGTGCTGTTAGATTTTGTGCATCGTCAACAATAATATATTGTTTTGGAAGGCTCCTACCACGAATATGCGTCAAGCTTGCTATCTCAACTTTACCACTATCTAGAATATATTTTACTTGATCTTCTCCACTATCCCCCGGATGTTTAATGTCTGCCAAAAATTCCAAATTATCGTAAATTGCGCCCATCCAAACATCTAATTTTTCTTCTTTTGTGCCTGGTAAAAATCCGATATCTCTGCCAACAGGTACAACCGATCTACAAACAACAAGTCGTTTATAATTTTCAGCTTCAAATGTCCGTTCCATACCAGTAGCAAGCGAAATTAATGTTTTACCAGTACCAGCAGAACCTATAATTGTAACTAAATCTAACTTATCGTCTAGTAAAAGTTCCATCGCAAAGCGTTGTTCTTTATTTAATGGTTTTATGCCCCAAGGTGCAGGCTCTTTTTGAGTTAATGCCTTTAAAACCATCTCCCCGTTTTGTGACATTCGTCCCATCGCACTTTTATTACTATCGTCGTCTGCTTTCAAGATAACAAACTCATTAGGAAAAAATTCGCCTTCTAAATTTATCTTTTTTTCTTTATAAAATTTATCTATTTTATAAGCGGGTGCAGTAACTTCTCTCATACCTGTATAAAGTTCGTCGTAATTAATTTTGTCTGTGGTATAGTCCTGAGAATCTAATCCCAATGCTTCTGCTTTTAATCTTAAATTGGTATCTTTACTTACTGTTATTACTTTTTGTTTTTTGTTCTTGAAATAATAATATGCAGTATTTAAAATTGCATTATCAGCTTTATTTAAACTTAAATGGGAAGGTAAAATATTTTCTGTACCCATATCTATTTTTAAAGTTCCGCCACCTTCTAATTTAACCCCTTCGTTTAATTTCCCTTTTTCTCTTAACGAATCTAATAGACGAGAAACCATTCTCGCATTTTTGCCCCTTTCGTCTTCTGATGTTTTAAAATTATCCAATTCTTCTATAACAGTAATAGGTATAACTACATTATTATCTGCGAAAGCATTTACACAATTTGTATCGTGTAAAAGTACATTTGTATCTAGGATAAAAGTTTTTGCCATTAGATTGTTCCTCCAGATTGAAAAGAAAATTTGATGCATAATTATTCTACAATATAATACAATATATTTGTATGAAAAACGATAGTAATAAATTTATATGTATCCACGGACACTTCTATCAACCACCTCGTGAAAATGCTTGGCTGGATATTATTGAATATCAGCATTCTGCCCGTCCTTATAATAATTGGAATCAGAGAATTTCAGCCGAATGTTATGCACCTAATGCCTTCGCACGGGTGGTGAATGATAAGGGTTATATAGAAAATGTCGCTAACAATTATTCTCGTATGAGCTTTAATTTTGGACCTACTCTTTTATCTTGGCTCAAACAAAACGAACCTATAATTTATAAATCAATTTTACAAGCAGATAAACTTAGTATGGAACATTTTTCTGGACATGGATCTGCCATAGCTCAAGTATATAACCATATGATAATGCCTCTTGCTAACGACGAGGATAAGTATGCTCAAGTAATTTGGGCTATAAAAGATTTTGAATATCATTTTAAACGATTTCCAGAAGGTATGTGGCTTGCAGAAACCGCAGTAGATTTAAGAAGTTTAGAAGTTTTAACAGAATGTGGAATAAAATTTGTGATATTATCACCGTATCAAGCAGATAAAGTGCGAGATTTAAAAGAAGAAAAATGGAAAAATGTTTCTGGCGGAAATATTGATACCAAAAGAGCATATTTGTGTAAACTTCCGAACGGGCAAGAAATAAATATATTTTTTTACGACGGATTAATTTCGCAAGGTGTAGCTTTTGGTAGTATGCTAAGAAGTGGTAAAAACTTTTCTGATGTTTTGCTAAAACCTTTTGATAATCGTCACAATAAACCACAACTTGTAAGCATTGCAACAGATGGCGAAACTTTTGGGCATCATCATAAATTTGCAGAAATGGCACTTGCTTATGGTATGAAACATATCGAGGACGATGAGCATGCAAAGTTTACAATTTATGGGGAATTTTTGAAGAATAATCCGCCGGAATTTGAAGTGGAAATTTTAGAAAATACTTCATGGTCTTGTGTTCACGGGATAAAAAGGTGGAAAGAAAATTGTGGGTGTAATTCCGGCGGTCGACACGGCTGGAATCAAAATTGGAGAGGTCCTTTAAGAGATGCTTTGGATTGGTTAAGAGATGAAACTACAAAAACTTATAAAGAGCTTGGCTCAAAATATTTTAAAGATATTTATTCTGCCAGAAACAACTATATAAATGTTATTTTAGATAGAAGTGGTAAAAACATTTTTAACTTTTTATCCGAATTTGGCACACCATTATCGCTAGAACAAAGAACCACAGCCATAAAGCTATTAGAAGCACAAAGATTTGCGATGTTAATGTATACAAGTTGCGGTTGGTTTTTCGACGAGCTTAGCGGTATAGAAACTACTCAAATAATGCAATATGCACTTCGTTTAATAGAGCTTAATAAAGAGATAGGCGGAGCAGATTTGGAGGATGAATTTGTAAAGAAATTATCGCTTTCTAAAAGTAATATTAAAAAACTTTCCGATGGTTCTAAAATTTTCCAAGAACTTGTAAAAACAAGAAAAGTGGACGAGTTTGATATCGCATGTTATTTTGCATTTTCCAATTTTTTAACACAAGATGATACACTAAACACATATTCTTATGCTATTGAAGATGTCAGAAACGAAACTTTTGAAGGCGAAAATGTGCGTTTAGATATTGGTCATGCAATATTTACATCTTATAATACTCTTGATAAACATCACTTAATTTTTGCATGTTTAAATAAAGATAAAAGTGAAATTTTATGTGGTGCTTCAAATTACGAGCCTAAAAAGTTTGACGAAATTAAAGAAAAATTGAAACGAGATTTTATGGCAACAGATTTGGAAGGTTGCAAGTTAACATTAAGTCAAAATTTTGAACGGGTAAAAAATTCGCTATCTGAAATTGTTAAAGATAAACAACATTTAATTTTGCAAAATATTTTAAAAGATTCGCTAAAGCACACTCGTAAACATTTTTCGCATTTATTCGACGAAAACTATAAAGCAATGTTAGCTGTTAAAAACACAAATATGGTATTGCCAAAACCTTTAAGAAACATAGCAGAATTTGTTTTAACAGAAGGTATTAAAGAAGAAATTTATTCAGATAAAATTAATGAAAATAATCTCAAAAATTTAAGAGAAAAACTTGATAGTCTTGCCATAGATTTAGACAAAAAAGAACTAACTTTTGCTATTGAAGAAAAAATGGAACAACTATCTTTAAAATTTATTGAAACATCTAATTCCGAAATTGCTTCACATATGCTTAGCTTATTAAACGGTGCAAGTAATTTGGGGCTTAATTTAAATTTATATAAAACACAAAATAATATTTTTAATTCTTTTAAAAACAATCCAACGGAAACCTTACAGTTTTCAGAAAATTATTTAAAACTTGCCGAAAAATTAAAAATCGCAATTTAATTATTTGATTTTTTTGATGTGATGTGTGTCGGTGAGTTGATACACTTCATCGGCGAAATCGCATGCATGAGTGTCGTGTGTTACCATTAAAACGCTAGTACCTTTTTTTGCAAGACTGGCAAAATCTTTAAATATTTTTGTTTTTTTATCCGCATCCAAATTACCGGTTGGTTCATCTGCCAAAATTATTTTTGGATTATTTCGTAATGCTCGCATAATTGCAACTCGTTGTTTTTCGCCACCAGATAATGTTTGTGGCATCTTGCTTGAAAATTTTGCAAGTCCAAAATTTTCAAGCAGTTCAACACCCACTTTATTATTTTGCTCACCTTTCATAATTGCAGGGAACTCTATGTTTTCAAGCACGGTAAATTCTGGTAGTAAACTATCAAATTGGAAAACAAAACCAAAACTATTAAGCCGAAGTTCTGCTTTTTTATCCTCTGAAATTCGCAAAATATTTTTGCCATCTAAAAGCACTTCTCCGCAATCTGGTTTATCTAACATTGCTATTAAATTTAGTAATGTGCTTTTACCACTTCCACTAGGTCCTAGTAATACAATAAATTTACCGGCATCAATTTTTAAATTGATGTCTTTTAGCACGGTTATTTTTCCGTGTGCTTCTTTATATGTTTTAGATAATTTTTTTATTTCTAACATAAATTTATCCGTACCTTATTGCATCAACGGCTTCAACTTTTGAAGCTCTTATTGCTGGATATAATGCTGCTAAAAAGCATAATGCATAACTGCCAAATACTACATAAAGTAAATCTGTCAAACCAATTTTAATTGGTACTTTTGTGATGTAATAAATATCGCCAGGAAGCGAAATTATATTGGTTTTATCTATAATAAAACAAAGTAAAAAGCCAAGTGCTATACCACTAAATATCCCCGTGGTAGCTATTAAAAACCCTTCGTATAGAAATATCTTTTTAATATTTTTTGGTTTTGCACCCATTGCCCTTAAAATACCTATATCTTTTAACTTTTCTGTGCCCAAAAGTATCAAGTTTGATGCAATATTTAATGATGCTACTAAAATTATCAAACTTAAAATTATAAACATTACAACTTTTTCTAATTTTAATGCTGCATATAATGTGGAATTTAATTGTTCAAAAGTTCTGATAACATAATAGTTGCCAACAATTTCACGAATTTGATTTTTAACTTCTTGAGCATCGTCCAAATTATGAAGTTTAATTGCGATACCTGTTATTTGGTTTGGTATTCCCATAAAATCTGCCGAATCTTTCAAAGACATATATGCCATACTATTATCAAATTCGTAGTAGCCGGTTTTAATTAAGCCTGATACACGAAACTTTTTCATTTTAGGTATTACACCAGCACCGCTAGACATTGATTTTGGAGATATTAAAATAATATTGTCGTCGATATCTATACCCATATTAAAAGCAAGTTCTTCGCCTAAAACTACCCAAGGGGTATCGTTTTTTTTATTAGAAAACGAACCTGCAAGAAGAGATTTATGTAAGTTATTGATATTTTTTTCTTGTTTAGTATCCATTCCACGAATTACGACACCAATGGAATTTTGATTATAATTTAAAATTGCTTGTCCGTAAATATTTGGTGCTGTGGCGGAAACTTTTTTTAATTGTTCAATTTCTTTTTGATAATTTTTGTATTTTTTCTCGCTCATTTGTCCAAATAATAAAATATGAGATTGCGCACCTATAACTTTGCTTCTTATATCGTTTTGAAACCCGCTCATCACAGCAAGTGTGGTAAGTAATGCAGCCACGCCAACCGCTACGCCAGTTATGGCGATAATTGTGGTAATTATTGCAAAAAGTCCCTTTCTTTTTGTTTTGAGGTATCTTTTTGCTATAAAAAATTCATAATTCTTTTTATTTGCGTGTTTCATAAATTTTGCCTAATTAAGACAAAGACATTCTACTAAATTTTGTAAAATATAAGTATGTATTACATAGAGTTTGAGAGGATATCTGAAATTTATGAAACACGCAAGCCGAGCGAAATTCTTTGTGCTAAAGAGCAGGAATATTTCGCTAGCTTGAAGTTTGATAAACGAAAGAAAGACTATCTTGTAGGTAGATATACAGCAAAAAAACTTTTGTTAGAAAATTTTGTAAAAAATGCCAAGCTAAGTTTTAAGGATATATCTATCCTAAAAGACGAAGACGGCAAACCAGATCTCTATATAAATGGCGAAAAATCTAATATTATGTTATCCATTTCTCATAGTGGAGATTTCGCTTCTGCTATAGCATCAACAAAACTTAAGTTTTTAGGTGTAGATACCGAAAAAATAGAAACAAGGTCTGAAAGTTGGGCTAAACAATCTTTTTATAATACCGAATATCCCACAAACCCACAAAACCAAACCGACGAATTTTTCACCACCTTATGGGCAAAAAAAGAAGCCGTAGTAAAAGCATTAGGTGTTGGTTTATCAGTGGATTTGTGGGATATTCGGTTTGAAAACGGGCAATTAAACTTTTACAACAAAACGCTAGAAATTTGGAAATCAAAGGGTTCACCAGAGCTAAAAGTAGAGGTTTTGACTCAGCCAAACGGCTATATCACAGTAATATGTGGTGTTTAGCTTCGTCTTTTGGCTGAATTTTCGTTTTTTTTCTCCTAAAGTAGAATGCTCGCATCCGCTCGCTCGTACCTTTCTACTAGTCGTCGAAAAGAAAACGAAAATTCAGCTCAAAATACTTGCTAATTTGTTTTAATATAATGACATTTAATATAATAATTTAGTAAAATGATAAGTAAGGCAATAATCTGAATCCTAATGGAGGGATTTTATGAAAAAGTCAAAGAAATCGATTAAGAAGGCAACGAAAAAGACAACGAAACCAAAGAAGCTTAAAAAAGCTACCAACAAAAAGCTTATATCAAAAAAGCTTAAAAACCCTATCAACTCAATTACCAAAACAACAACTATGGTTAACCGAAAGGAAAGTATCAGTCCAGAACTTCAAGAAGGCGATCAATTTTCCAAAGGTGCTGGAAAAAACAAAAAAACTAAACAAAGAGGCATACCTGAAACTCTTAAAAGATTTAGAGAAATGAGAGAACTAGCCAGACAAGGTGGTGGAGAGCAAAAAAACGCAATCCAAAGAAAGAAAGGTAAATTTACCGCTCGTGAACGGCTTGGCTACTTATTAGATGAAAACAGTTTTTACGAAATAAGAACACTTATGAAAAGTTCTTGTACAGATTTTGGTGTTAAAGATAAAGACATTAAAGGCGACGGTGTCGTAACAGGTTTTGGTAGAATTAACGGCAGAGATGTAGCCGTTTTCGCACAAGACTTTACCCAATTGGGCGGTTCCTTAGGTTTGGCACATGCAATGAAAATATCCAATATTATGGACAGAGCTTTGGATGCCAAAATTCCCGTAATCGGCCTATTAGATTCTGGTGGTGCTAGAATTCAAGAAGGTGTAGAAAGTTTAGATGGCTATGGCGAAATTTTTTATAGAAATGTAAAAGCTTCCGGTGTTATCCCACAAATTTCTGTAATACTTGGTCCATGTGCTGGCGGTGCGGTTTATTCGCCTGCCTTAACAGACTATGTTTTTATGGTAGAAGGTATAAGTCATATGTTTGTGACAGGTCCTAATGTTGTAAAGCAAGCAACTGGCGAAGAAATAGATTTTGATACACTTGGTGGAAGTATATCTCACTCCAGCAAAAGTGGTGTGTGTCATATATCAACTGCAAGTGAACAAGATTGCTTTAGACAAGTTCGCGATTTATTAAGCTACTTGCCATCTAGTTATTTAGAAAAAGCACCTACCGTAGGTAGTCACGATTCTATCAATAGACAAGTGCCATTACTAGAAAAAGTTTGCGAAGTAGATCCGCGAAAACCATTCCGTATGCAACATGTTGTATGGTGGTTAGCAGACGAACATAAATTTTTTGAAGTACATTCCAATTATGCAAAAAATATCATCATAGGTTTCTTAAGACTTGGTGGCGATGTTGTTGGGGTAGTAGCAAATAATCCAGCTCATATGGGTGGTGCATTGGATATTCATGCATCTTGCAAGGCGGCAAGGTTTGTGAGGTTTTTAAATGCATTTAATATACCAATTTTAACACTTGTAGACATCGGTGGATATTTACCAGGTGTAGAACAGGAACACGGCGGTATAATTAGACATGGTGCAAAACTTTTATATGCATTTTCAGAAGCAACTGTTCCAAAAATTACAGTTATATTAAGAAAAGCATATGGTGGTGCTTATATTGCGATGAGTTCTAAATTTCTAAGAGGCGACTTCAACTTTGCATTACCATCAGCCGAAATCGCTGTTATGGGACCACGAGGTGCAGTAGAAATTTTATATTCAAAAGAAATT
Organism: Candidatus Pseudelusimicrobium marinum; assembly: GCA_018656005.1. Classification (GTDB taxonomy): domain Bacteria; phylum Elusimicrobiota; class Elusimicrobia; order Elusimicrobiales; family Elusimicrobiaceae; genus Pseudelusimicrobium; species Pseudelusimicrobium marinum. The sequence continues at coordinate 70,383 of JABHZW010000050.1, forward strand.
AAAGCCGTAAAAGATCCTAAAAAACAAGAAGCTTTAAAACAAAAATTAACACAAGAATATAAAGATAAGTTTGCTTCGCCGTATCAAACAGCATCAACAGGATCTATTGACGAAATTATAGAACCTAAAAATACACGACACAGAATTATACATGCATTTAGAGTATTGAAAAATAAACGAGATCCTAAGAAAAATAATCCAAGAAATGGGAATATACCTTTATAGGTTGTAGGAGAATTTTTGATGAAACAAAAAATAATATCTGTAAAAGGCATAAAATTTTGTAACGATTTACCAGTAAAATTTCTAGCAGGACCATGTGTTATTGAAACCGATAAACTAACTGTGGAACTTGCTGGTAAACTTGTGAAAATTTTCAAAAAACATAAAGTGAAATTTGTTTTTAAAGCAAGTTTCGATAAAGCTAACAGAACTTCTGTTAACGCATTTAGGGGAACAGGTTTGTCTGATGGGCTTAAAACTTTAGAAAAAATTAAAAACAAATTTCACATACCTATCATCACAGATATTCACGAACCTTGGCAAGCAGAAGAGGCGGCATCGGTTTGTGATATTTTGCAAATACCAGCTTTCCTATGTAGACAAACAGATCTTGTTATGGCAGCAGCGGCAACGGGTAAAGTTGTTAATATAAAGAAGGGTCAGTTTTTATCTCCACAAGCTATGGCACATATAATAAAGAAAGTGGAAAGCTGTGGAAATAAAAAAATTATGATAACCGAACGAGGCTCTAGCTTTGGTTATGGCGATTTGGTTGTAGATATGCGAAGTTTGGAAATTTTAAAAGACTTTGGCTATCCAGTAATTTTTGATTGTACTCATAGCGTACAAAAACCACCATCTACCACTGGTAAAACAGGGGGGGATAGTAGGTTTGCGAGTGTTCTTGCTAAAAGTGCAACAGCGGTTGGAGTTTCGGGTATGTTTTTTGAAGTTGCAAAAATGCCGAAACTTGCAAAATCTGATGCTGCCAATAGTTTAGACTTAAAGCAAGCAGAAAATTTAGTTAAAAATTTAGCAAAATTAGATAAATTAGTAAAAAATTTAAAATGAAAAAACATATAGAAAAACTTAAAACAGCTGATTGGAACTTCCATATAAAACTACTAGTGATAATTTATATTGGTCTAGTTTTAATGTTTTTTGGGTTTAAATTTTTTACATCAAAATTAGAAAAACCGTACCATAAAAGGGAAATTCCTTCAGAATTTAAACCATGGCAGAATTAGGTAGGTATGCGATAAATATATAACAAAACAAGCAGGGGTACCCTTGGTACTGTTATGTAGAAAGCTTAAAGAAAGGAGGGTGCTTCTAGCACATGAAAAAAATTACAGATAACGAAATTTTAAGAAAGGGTAAAGAAATTATCCAATCCGAAACAAAAGCACTTAGCTTAACAGCTAAAAAGCTAGATAAAAATTTTATAAAAGCCGTAAACACAATTTTCGAAAGCAAAGGTAAGGTTGTTGTGTTTGGTATTGGTAAAAGTGGTCTTATCGGCAGGAAAATAGCCGCTACATTAAGTTCCACAGGTACAGAATCGTTTTTTGTACACCCAGTTGAAGGTTTGCATGGCGATTTGGGTGTGTTAAGAGATGGCGATACTATTTTGGCATTATCTTTTTCTGGTCAGACAGAAGAAATTAGCAAAGTAATAACACTTCTTAAAAAAAGAAAGCTAAACATTATAAGCATAACAGGTAATTCTCGCTCAAGTTTGGCAATGATGTCTAATATACACTTAAAAGTGTGGATAGATAAAGAAGCCTGTCCTTATAATTTAGCTCCTACAAGTTCCACCACGGCGATGCTTGCTATGGGCGATGCACTTGCTATAAGTTTGATGAAACTCAAAAATTTTGAGGCGACAGATTTTGCCCAAATTCATCCCGGTGGAAACCTTGGTAAATTTTTAACTCTAGAAGTTAAAGATATTATGAAAACTATTAAGCCAACAATTTTGCAAGATAAAAAAGTTGCAGATGCGCTTAAAATTATGACAAAAAGTAAAAGCGGTGCGGTAATGGTTGTTGGTAAAAATGGCAAAATTGTTGGCTATTTTACGGACGGCGATTTAAGACGAGGGCTTTTAAAAACTCCTAATATAACAGATAAAAAAATATCTACAGTTATGACAAAAAACCCTATAACTTTTACAAAAGATATAAAGGCAGTGGAAGCTGCAAAAATTATTTTCAGCAAAAAAATAGACAATGCTCCAGTGGTAGATAAAAACAATAAACCAATAGGACTTGTCGACGAAAAAGATTTGTTAGAATTTATACCAAAAAGTAAAAAATAAAAAGAGGGTGTCATCCTGAACTTGTTTCAGGATCTTACTAAAAGATGCTGAAATAAATTCAGCATGACAGAAACAGAGTATGAAGAAACTTTTTTTAATTCCATTAATATCATTTGCACTTTTATCCTGCGGGGAAAAAGAGAAGATTCAAGCAGTAAAAGAAGGACAAATAGCAGAAGATGTCTATATGTACGAAGCTTATAAGGGCGACTTGAAATGGATTTTAGAATCCGAACAATCCATAATGCAAGAAAATGTCGCCTACTTAACAAACCCAATTGTAAAGTTCTATGAAAACAAAGAAGTATCGTCTACATTTCGTGCGGTAGAAGGTGAGTTTTACTTTGCTAAAAATTTAATAGTTTTAAAAAATAATGTGAGAATACATTCGTTTAAAGATAACACAAAAGTAAGAACAACGATTTTAAATTATAATTTAGAAGACGAATTTATTTGGACGGACGAAAATGTCTACATAACTCGTGGCGATGGCAATATAAAAGGTACAAGTTTAAAAGCAAAGGCAGATTTGTCCGAGATAGAAATAGAAAATCAAGAATCTTATGTTCCAAAAAGTGCGGAGCAGGATTTTAATTTATAAAAGGGGAAAATAAAATGAAAAAAATATTAATTAGTATCTTTTTAGTTGCTTTGGGTGTTAATATTTATGCTCAGGGTTTGCAAACATCTAAATTATTGGGTGGTATAATTAAAAGTGATAAATGGGTCATAAAAAATAAAGGTGCAGAGGAACATTTCGACGGAAATGTATCTTACGAAACTAAAGATGTTTACCTTTCATCAGATAAAGCTGTATATAAAAAGAATATAGATACTCTTATTTTAACCAAAGATGTATATGTAAAAAGTAAAGCAGATGAAAAAGGAGATTCCTTTGTAGAAATTTTTTGCCACAAAGCAATATATAATAAAACTGCTGGTCTTGCAGAATTTTTTCCTAAAAGAAAAAGTAAATTTGTAAGGTTGCAATATACAGATAGAGAAAAAAATATTTGGAACGGTTATGCACATAAAGCCGTGGGCGATGATGGTACAAAAAAAATTAGTCTAATTTCCGAAGCTAAAATTGAAGGCGAAAACTTTAAAATTCGTTCAGATGTAATAATCTATAATGATAGTGCAAAAACTGTAGAAACAGCAGGTTTAAAAGCTTATGTGGAAGGTATGCACGACGATATGAACTTTTATTTTGTAAGCGATAAAATAAAATTTGATACAGAACGAAATGTAATTTATTCAAACAAAAATTCCAAGGGTTTAGTAGAAGGTTTAAAAGTACCAGAGGATAAAGGACTTTAAATTATGGAACTTAAAAGCAGTAAAATAGAAAAAGATTACGGGAAACGAAAAGTAGTAAAAGGTGTGGATATCCATGTAAAATCTGGTGAGATATGTGGATTATTAGGACCAAACGGTGCTGGTAAAACCACAAGTTTTTATATGTTGGTTGGATTTATCAAGCCAACTGGTGGAAAAGTTTTTATGGACGGCAAAGATGTATCGCATTTACCAATGTATGAACGGGCAAGACACGGTTTGGGTTATCTTGCACAAGAGCCAACTATTTTTAGAGGTTTAACCGTAGAAGAAAATTTACTTTCTGTTTTTGAACGAATAGAAGAAGACGAAAAAAAGCGAAATAAAAAAGTGGCAGATTTGCTTGAAGAATTTGGTTTAACAAAACTAGCAAAGCAACAAGCATGGACATTATCTGGCGGGGAAAAACGCCGAATGGAAATTGCTAGATGTATGATTATGGATCCTAAAATAATCCTGTTAGACGAACCTTTTGTAGGTATAGACCCTATTACCGTTGCAGACCTTAAAAAAATGATAATAAAGCTTAAAAAGAAAGGTATAGGTATTTTAATTACAGATCATAATGTTAGAGAAACCTTGCCGATTGTAGAACGAGCATATTTAATTTATGATGGACAAATTTTGATAGAAGGCACACCGGATAAACTACTTAAAGATAAAAACGCCAAAGAGTTTTATCTAGGCGAAGACTTCAAAATATAGACGAGAGGCTCGCCTCCCTTAACATAAGCATGGTGAGTTTTATGGTATAAAAGTACTAAAACCAACTAGTACTAAAGTACCTTGTGCGGAAAATGAGGTAATGGTAAAATATAGTTGTATCATTAAATACAAATTTATTTTGGAGGACGAAAAAATGAAAAATATAATAAAAATAATATTACCCTTAATGGTGGTAGCTTTTGTATCGACAAATATACAAGCACAATTTATCATACCTTCGTATGATGTAATATCAGCTAAAGTATCGATTTATCTGATGGAACGAGAAAAATTAGCTGATAAAGAAAAGAGAAAAGAATTACGAATGAATGAAATGAAGGAGTGGCCTGAAACAAATCTTTATTTAGATAAGATAGAAAAGATACAAGACATATTAGATAATCATGATAATGAAGAAGTTAGATTAAACATGGTTTTTTATACAAAAGATTTTAGTTTTGTGGAATATGATGGTATATATGAAGAATTAGAAAAATTTGTAAGTATGGATTTTTTAAATATACCAGCGGAAAAAGTGAAAAAGATTTCTGGTTTATATAGTATTAAATCAGAAGGTGATGTGAAAACGATATGTTTATATATTTTATGGCAGGGTATGATATATATAGAAATAGACAAATCAGCTAAAACTATTTTGGCAAGATATCCTAAGGATTATAGAAACTCTTACCCGAAACAAAAGTGGGATATTCAAAAACCCCCAGCCATGTTACTAGAGGTTTTTTAGTTAGTCAAAAAAAATTTATTCTACTTCTAAATTTTCTAAAATCTTTTTGGCTTTTGGGATATTATTTACAATTAACATCAACCTAGATGTCTCGCCCATTGCACTACCATAAACTGTTGTTATGTTTACATCGCTTTCGCCAAGCGCATTGCTAAGCTGTTTTAATGCACCTTTTTTATTTGGAAGTTCTACCGATAAGACATCGGTTTCCACAGAAGTATATCCTTCTTTAATAAGCATAGGACTTATGTTTGGACTATCTTCCACCGATATTCTTACAACCGCTGCGTCATAACGAACATCTGATGTTATGGCGATTATGTTGATATTGTTTTTCAAAAATAAATCTGTAAAATCTTTTAAAGAACCCGGTTTGTTTACCAGAAATACGCTATACTGCTTAATTATATCTGCTTTCATAAATTTTATTCTCCTCTTTTTTTATTCCTAACTATTTTCTATAAAATTTTTAAGGTACTCGTCAATGAACTTCATTGCCACACAATCGTCTTTATTGTAAGTTAGCACTTTATTTATAAGTGCTTTATCTTTACTTTTTTGCCAATTTAGATAGTGAACCATACTATCCATAGCGCCACAATCCTTCTGTTCCCAGTGGAAACCAAAGGCAGGTGCTACCGCTTTTAAACTAAAACTTGGCGCTGGTACATAGAACGATTTGGCTACTGCAACTTTTAAATCTACACAACTATTAATTATATTTTTTAAATCTTTTAGCTTTGGATATTTGGAAATTAATTTGTACATTTTATCTACTTCATAGCTTGTCCAATGGTAAAGTGTTGTATTTTTGTGATCTTTTACATATTTGATAAATTTTAGGAATATTTTTTCTTCATCTTTTTCATTTTCTGCTAAAAATTTAACAAATTTATTTTTTTCATTATCCCAAAGCCCAATTAAGTAAATAAAAGATGTTGGATTTTCGCTATTAAAAGTTTCTGCCGCCTCAAAATCAAAATAGAGGTTTCGTTTTTTTCGTTCTAATGGGAATTTTGATGCATCTCTTATTATCGGTAAATTTAGCTTATATGCTTTTGCATTTTTTATGGCATTTCTGGCTTGTGGTTCTTCCATAATTTCTGAAACTTTTTTAATAGATGCAGTGGCTAGTTTTTTAATATCGGTGAAGCCCTTTTCTTTCAAATTTTCTCTATCTTCGAGGGACAAACTGGGTATTAATACTAAATTATTAGTGTCGTAAACAAATTTATTTGCATATTCTTTCCAAGGGGGGAGCGCTGCTTTTGGTGGTTTTTTTGGCTCTGGCTGATACTCGCCAGCTTTTATTTTTTTCCACTTATTTAATTCTTTTTCTAAGCGTTCTTCCCATTTGGAATATTCTATATCGTATTCTCTATCTTTTAAAATAATTTTAAAACTGTCTGGTTTATAACCTTGAATATCGGCGATAATTTTTGTTAAAAGTGTAGCTTGTAAAGAATAATGATCTTTTAAACTATTAGCGGTTTTAAAAATTACCACTTTATAATGGAAATTTCCAAAAACGCTTTTATCACTATTTTCTTTAACCAAAGCACCTGCTTTGCCGTACATTTCACCCTTAAGGTTTAAAAGCATAGGCGAAAGCATAGCGGTTTCGCCAAGTGCCATTTTGTGTAGGGTTGTTTTGAAATTAAGCAAGATGCTTTCTTCAAAAATTTCTTTAGCATCGGGGATATTTGTTTTTATCCAGTTAATTTTATTTTGAGCATCTTTTTTTACACGGAGGTTTTCGTAGAGGTTTCTTTCTATAACTTTGGCTTCGTAAGGTGCATGGAAATTACACCAAACGCCGAACGGATCTTGCAGGAGTGAGAAGAATTTAGAGGCGAAAAAATCGTCTCTATTAGGTCTTCTATTTTGGGTAAATTTTTTTAAAAGTTTTTCTACTAATTTTTCTTCTTTACTCATTAGTTATATTCTACAAAATTAAAACATACTGCTCTGTCATTCTGAGCGAAACGAAGTGAAGTCGAAGAATCTTTGTCTTTAACTTTACACTTAAAAACCAAGATCCTTCGGCTTCGCTCAGGATGACAATAAAAAACGGCGATACTTTTTGTACCGCCGTTTTAAATTAAGTTCTAATTTGATTATGCCAATGAATCTGGACCAAACCTATTGTCGCCTGATGTTCCTTTTAATAATGTAAATACTAAACCTATGATTGACAGAATAGGAACAAGAATTATTAAATACCACCAACCAGTACGGTTAGTATCGTGAAACCTTCTCACAGTCACAGCAATTGATGGAATAAGCATCGCTAATGAGTATAATGAAAAAATAATACCACAACCTTTGTCGGATGATATATTCAGTGCAAATATGTCTATAAGACTACATGCTATCGCAAAAAGTGTATAGAAAAGCAAAAAAAACCAAAATTCTTTTCTTCTAGCTCTACCTTTGAAAGTAAAATACTTTTTTGTGATACAATCTATAAAATAATTCATAACTTTCTCCTTTGTTTAATTAGGTCAATTTTATTATACAAAAATAAAAATATATTTCCTCTCCCTTTGGGAGAGGACGACTAACCAAAATGGTTAGCGAGGTGAGGGCTATGTTTCATAGCTTAGAAATACACATAAAAACAAAGAAGTATAGCCCTCACCCCAACCCTCTCCCAAAGGGAGAGGGAGTAAACTTATTTAACATAATTCGCAAAGGGAGAGGGAGTAAACTTTTTATTACAAAAACTAGCAAAGGGAGAGGGGGAA
>JABHZW010000052.1 GCA_018656005.1 Candidatus Pseudelusimicrobium marinum
CAAACAGAGGCAAAATAATGGCGAAAGATATTATAAAAGTAGGAAGAAGAAAAACATCCGTTGCACAAGCAAAATTAATACCTGGTAAAGGCGAAATGAATGTAAACAAAAAACCTTTAGCAGATTATTTTAAAGGCTGTGACAGATATCAACAAATGGCATTATCTCCGCTTGTACTATTAAAAGTGGAAGGCAAGTTTGATATTAAAATAAAAGTTGAAGGTGGCGGTGTTTCTTCACAAGCGGGCGCAATAAGACACGCTGTAGCAAGAAGCTTAGCTTTAATGAGCGATGACAACAAAAAAGTTATGAAAAAAGCTGGCTTTTTAACAAGAGACCCAAGAATGGTAGAAAGAAAGAAACCGGGTCAACCAAAAGCTAGGAAGAAGTTTCAGTTTTCCAAGAGATAAGTTTTGGCAAACTATATTTACAAAAAACCCCGTATTTTCATACGGGGTTTTTTTATTTAGGATAATTTGTTATATTAAAGGGAAGAAGCAACCTATGCTTTTTAACAAAAATAAAAAATTATCAGGAGAAAATATTATGCCGATACCTAAATGTTCGGAGGATTTAACAAATCTTCCACCATACGTTTTCATTCAAGTAGCAAAGTTCAAAAATAATGCTATTGCAAAAGGCAAGGATATCATAGAGTTTGCACAAGGCAACCCAGATACCCCAACACCTAAACACATCGTAGAAAGTGTTTGCGATGCTGTTACTAACGATCCTACAACACATCGTTATCCAACATTCGAAGGTATCAAACCTTTAAGAGATGCAATTGCTGGTTGGTACAAAAGAAAATACGATGTAGATATAGACCCAGATACCGAAGTATTACCACTTATTGGTAGTAAAGAAGGGCTTGGTCATTTATATTGTACATATGTGTCCGATAACGATTATATAGTATCTTCAAACCCATCATACCCCGCACATTATTTTACAGTAAATATGTGTCCGGGCAAACTGCATATGCTTCCAATAAATGAAGAAAATAATTTTATGATGGATCTTAAAGCAATACCACAAGAAATTGCAGATAAAACCAAAATCCTAATTCTAAACTATCCTAACAACCCAACAGGCAGAACAATAGATGACGGCAAAATTTTTGACGAAGCAATAAATTTTGCTAAAGACAAAAATATGATGGTTTTAAACGACTTTGCATATTCCGAAATATATTTTGACGATTATTATCCACCATCGATAATGCAACATCCTGAAGCAAAAAAATATTGTTTAGAATATAATTCCCTATCAAAATCATACAATATGGCTGGGTGGAGAATCGGCTGGGTAGTTGGTAATGCAGAAATTATTGGCAACCTAAAAAAATACAAAAGCTTTATAGACTATGGTATTTCTGGTTTCATACAAAAAGCAGCAGTAACCGCTTTGACAGGCGACCAAAAATGTGTGGAAGATATGCGAAAAATCTATCAAGGTAGAAGAGATGCAATGTACAAAGCATTTAAAGCTGCTGGCTGGGAATTAGAAAAACCAAGAGCAACACTTTATTTTTGGGCAAAACTTCCAGAAAAGTGCAAACATATGAAGAGTATAGAGTTTGTAGAAAAACTTATTATGGAAGAAGGTGTAGTATTTTCGCCAGGTAGCGGTTTTGGTCCGCATGGTGAAGGATATGTACGAATTGCACTAGTAGAAAGCGAAGAAAAAATTAAAGAAGCAGGAAAAAGATTAGAACGATTCCTCTCTAAAATGTAAAATATAAGTAAGCAATAAATTAAAAGGCAGAGCTTATTGTTGCTCTGCCTTTTTTAACGGAGAATATTATTATGAAAAAGTTACTAAACAAAATAAATTTACTACTTGCACTTTTACTAGTTGTTTCGCTAGCTGGTGCAAAAGAGATTGTTATATATCATACAAGCGATACCCATGGGCATTATTATTCAAAGTATGCCGGCTGGGACGAGCAAAATTTTGATAGAAAAATAGGTGGCTATGCAGTTCTAAAAAATTTGATAGATCAAGAAAAAAATCCATATCTATTACTTGATAGTGGCGATTTTACTAGAGGTTCAGTAGAAGACGATGAGAGCAAAGGAAAATATGCTATAGAATTTATGAACAAGGTCGGATACGATGCAACTGTAATAGGAAATCACGAGTTTGATTATGGAATTGACAATTTGAAAGAAAGACTCGCAATGGCAAAATTTGATATTTTAACCTCAAATATTTTTAACGAAAAAGGTAAACTCCCAAAACATGTAAAAGCATATAAAATTTATAATGTCGACGGCATCAAAATCGCAGTTATCGGCGTAGGAAGAGGATATAAATCGCTAGAAAAATGGCAATACAAAACAGCAGAAGAAGGGATTGGTAGTGTCATCGAAAAAGCAAAAAAGAAATCTGATATCGTGATAGTTTTAGCTCATAGTACTGTCAAAAGAGATGATATGATGGGCGATAATAATATAGATACATCAGAAAAATTTAAGAACGAAATATTGGTGTTTTTCGGTGGACATTATCATGCAGAAGTTCAAAATTATTATTATCACAAATCATGGCCGATGTTTGTGGAAAGTGGAGCTTATTTTTATAATGTAAGCAAAGTTGTTATCGACATTGATCCAAAAACAAAAAAAGTTAAAAAACCTAGATCTGAATTAATTCCTCTGTGGGTTGATGTTTATGGTGAAAATGAGGAAATCGTTGCCTTCGGGGATAAATTTAGAAATAAAGAAGCAGATATTATTATAGGTCAAGCAAAAACACCTATAAAAAAACAGCCTGATTTAGAAGCAGAACCGCTGTTTACATCTTCTCCGCTAGGAAGTTTTGTATCAGATATAATGCGTGAATATGCAGGCACACAAATTGCAATTCAAAACCTTGGTGGTGTCAGAGCAGATCTTGGGAAAGGCAATATCGCATATAGGGATATTTACAATATTTTCCCATTCCCAAACACACTTGCTTATATGAATGTTGATGGAAAATTTTTAAAAGAATTATTTGAATATGCGGTAAGAGATAATGGTTCTTGGCTACAAATATCTGGTGCGGAAGTTGTTTATAAATACGAAAATAATAAAGCTAAAGATTTAGAAATATTTGTCGATGGAAAACTAGTAAAACCAGACGATAAATTCACTCTCACAACTAACGACTATATTGCCAAAGGCGGTAGCGAAGGCAAGTTGTTTAAGAACATAGAAAATAAAGTTATAACAAATACTTTTGTAAGAGATGTAATTATAAATTACATAAAAAACAACAAAGAAGTTTCAGCACCAAAACAGGGTAGAATAAGGATGAAATAAATTGAA
>JABHZW010000055.1 GCA_018656005.1 Candidatus Pseudelusimicrobium marinum
GCCGAAAATGGCAAAAGATTCTAAAATCATTTTTAATACTTGGTTGTCTTGAAAGTTGGTTGCCCAACTATAAATTTCTGTTATGCCTTGCATTGCAGAAATTTGTTCTATCCCCATTATGATAGCTTGTAATAGCAATATACTTGCTGTTAAATAGGTTTTCTTGCCAGATAGGAAATTCTTGGCGGAACTAAAACCATTTGCTATTTTTGAAGGTACTAAAAATTTAGCTATAAATTTTAACATCTTATTTCTCCTTGTGTTTTTGTTTATGTTTTTTTGCCGAATATCCTGTCCAATTAATTTTGAAACTTATGGATATACTTTTAAAAAGATTACTTAGTGTCTGTAAAATTTTGTCGTTTATTATCTTCATAAAAAGTTTTTTTATTTATTTTTATTACTTGTCTACATTTTTCTTTATCTCTAAATGGTGTGCCTAGGCTAATGTGTATCCACGAGGAATTATCCTCTGTTTCTAAAATTAATTGACCGAAGTTAAAGCCCAAATCTTCCACTAAAAACTTAACTACTTTATTGTGAGCTATGCCTTTAATAAAAAAATCCGCTGCTTCGCCTTTTAAATGTTGACTCGTATTAGAACTTCCTAAACTTTTATTTAAACCATAACATCTAAAGCCACTTGTTATTATAATCGGTTTTTTAAATTTTGCTCTTATCGGTTCCAAAATATCTGTGGCGAGATGTTTTAGAGGTTTTAAATATTTTAATGCCTCTGCTCGGTTTTGGTTTAAAAAACCGCTATTAGCAGTTTTGGTAAGTTCGAAGAATGTGAAATGGGGTGATAGTTTAAAATCGTCTACTATTAAATTTCTCATCTTAAAATCTCCACTTACAAAATTTTTCATAATAATTTACCTCTTTATTTTTTCTCTCGCATTAGGATGTTTTTTATATCCCTAATGTCTTGCGACATAATATCCATCTTGCCAGAAATATTAGAATAATTTTGTTCTAATACCGTAGTTCTTCCCTCGATATTACCGACTTTTTTTGGCATATTAATACTACTTGCCATCCATAAGCTTAAGCTTATCCAGGCGGTTAAAGCTAGTATTAAATTTCTTATAAAATGCTTGCCAAAAAAAGTCGGTGTTAATATTGTTGTTGTCATTACGAGCTTTCCTCTACTTCTACAAGTTCAAGTTTCATTTGCCAATTTTCAAGATCAAATTCTATACCTTCAATTCGCATATAAACATCTTGTAAAGACAATTTTTTATCTAAATCACTACTAAAAGTATTTGATATTAATGGTTGGTCGTAATTAATTTTTAAGATATCTGAAAGTTCCAAATGAGGCAAAAACTTAGTTGTAATAGTAGCTCTTTGTCTTATATTTTTTGTGTAGTTATAAATTAACGGAGCAATAGCATAAGCTATATTACTATTATCTGGCGGAAGGAAGTTTCCAGACGATACACTTATCTCTCTTATCCCATAATTGTCTATGGAATGAGGAGAGCTGTCGCCATCTTCTACAGGGTCGTAGACTCTTCTATAATCGCCAAAATTTACAGAAACTTTATTGTAAATTTTGTCTATCCCGTCAGACATATAATTTACTTTATAAATATCTTCTGAGTTTAATTCTATAGCACCTGCGGTGTCTGTATTTCTTGCTTTTAAAAACATTTCATCTGAAGAGTTAAAGCCAATTTCATAACATGTCATTTTGGCAAGTTCTATTAAAGCATCAAGGCAAGTCATATCTTTTGTATTAACCATGGCTATATCTACATATTGTTTAAAAATATCCACACTTAAAGACGAAAGCTCTGGTGTGTTATCTTGAGCGGTATTAGTATCTGCTTCCCATTTTAATTGTAAGTAAGGGTTTGTGGTGTTTGGGATATCGTTTGCAGGAAGTGCCGTCCAAGAACCCCAACTTGCACCAGATGTGGCTTTATGTCTATATTCTATATCTGTGCTAGTGCCAGTGGGTATAGTTTCTGATGTGGACACTTCCCCCCAACTATCAAACACGGTGCCGCCATAAATTTCTGGGCTGGTATGAGTGCCGTCTGGGAAATAATCCCCACTACCTGTTGCTACCTTAGTGCTAAACTTCATATCTCTAAAGCCATTATCTTCGGCATATTGTACGAAAACAGGTACTTGATATGTAGATGTCGTAATAGTGGTATCTGTTGCTATGAGTCCCTGGCTTTGCCAAGTACCGACTACGGGAGCTTCTGGGCGTACCCATAAATAAAATTCGCCTGATGAGTTTCTAGATATTCTAATTCTTAGATCGGCTGCGACAATTGGTAGTTCGTCTAAAATAACAGATAAGTTTGCTGAACTACCGTTGGTAAATTCTCTTAAAATATATAAAACATCATAGGTATCGGTTTTGCTCACAGAGAAACAATAACTAGTGATACTTCCAAGACTATAACCATCTGCAATAAAATGGTAGTAGGATTGTTCATAACTTAAAGTACCACAAACATCTACCACGAAATCCCATGTGCCGTAAGCACTTGTTTGTGGAGCGGAAACTATACCGTAACCACTAAAGTTATTTCCTAAAATTTCAACAGAATCTGAACTGCTAGAATAATATGTACCAGATGGTGTTGCTCTTGGTGTCCAAGTAGTACCTAATCCACTAGGGAAGCTGTCGTCTAATTTTACGGCATCGGTATCGTATTCTGTATCATCGTAAGTACCGGTATCAAAATCGGTTTCGTCATCGTAGGTAGTGGTAGTTTTTATGCTTTCTGGAAAAACAATATCTTCAATATCTGTACCAGTTACACCTGCGGTGGTTGCAATTTGTTCTGCAACCCATTCAATAGCTTTTAAGGTATACCAATATTTATATGTAGCCCAAATTTTATCGCCAGCTACTGCGGCTGTTTTTAAGGATACAATTGCTTCTTCATCGTAGATGTTAAGGTTGCTTAAAGTAAAATCTATAGATTCTCTTAATACAGTTGCATCTGCAAAAGTTGTTGTGCCTTTTCTGACTTCTAATATTTCGCCAACTGCTGTGTTTGTTGTAACAAAATCTGTATTATCTGATGTTGTAAGTTGTTCTTCTGTTGCGGTATTTGAAAGAGTTTCCATAGAATAATCTTTCAAAGTGGCAAGCCGTCCTGATATTGTTATAGTTACACTTTTATCCTCTGGGTTAAAAGTGGGTGAGTTCATTATATAACCTGTAAAAATATCAAAACTTTCTTTTGTGCCGTCTGTTTTTATTATGCCAGCTTCAATTTTAATTTTACTTTTATGTACTATTTTTCCTGTTGTAAAATATCCATCTGGATTGCCTGTTTTAAACTCATTATGTTTGTTGGAAAATTTTAAAATTGTGTTAGACATTTTCCACACGCCATAGCCTTCACTATCTAATTTATTTTTTACAGGGCTTATGTCTAGTAAGTGATCTGTAATATCTATACCTGTATTATAATCGAAATCTGAAGTATCGTAATAACGGGTATAGAGGGTTACGGTTTTGAAATATTTTTGATTACTGTTTTTTAGTAAATTGGAAACTTCTGTTGTTATAGTTTTCATTAATTATCCCCCCTTATTTTTCTGATAACGACAATTCTAATTCAAACAATTGCGTTTTCCTGTCTAACCATTCGTAGACAGATGCTATAACTGCGAATTCAAAAATATCGTTATCATCAAAATCTCTGTAAAAAATTATTGTTAAGCTATTGCGTGCGGAAACCTCTTCTTTAAGAGTGTTCCGTTTTGTAAGTGTTAAATTAGAAAGTTTTAGTTTCCCTTTAATTTTTTCAAACTCTTTCCAATGGAAGAGGTTTCCGCTGTTAAGATAGTAATGACCTTGTTTGCTGTAATTTTGACGATTAAAATTAGTTAATACAGTATCCATATCTATAAGATGTTTACATACTCTTAGCTGTCCAATTTGTTTTTTATTATCAGCTACCATAGTATCGCTAAGTGTTATACGAATTTGCGAAGCGCTTACGCTTGAAGCAAAATCTACAATAACATTTTCATCTGTATTTGAAGTAATTGCAGAGCTTGAAATTTCTACAAAAGTACTACCGTTATGATATTCAAAAGTAAAATCTTCCACATTGGTATTTTGGATAATTAAGGTATCAAAAGTTTTAGAAGTTTCTGTACCTGCTTCGTCTTTAAATACAATTGTGATTTGCTCGTCTGTGCTATCTAAAGCACTTGTAGAAAGCCATGTTGTATTTGGGTTTTGGTCGTACATGTATTCTGGGTTGTCACCACTTTCTGTTATGGTGCAATGTTGTGTTAAAAAATTTTCTGAAAATATTTCTATATAGTTTGGTAAACTCATTTTTATTTATGCCTCCGTGCTTTTTTCTTTGCCAATTTTGTAGCTTGTTTTTGCGTTTTCAAGTGCCCAGGAAATACCACTTTTGGCACTTTCTGTTATTTGTTCGCATATGCGTCTAATGTCTAGTTCGTTGGAAATAGAGCCTTCCACATTTATTGGGCTGTTAAGTGTGATGTTTACATTTGGATTAGCCCTTACACTTGCAAGTTGTTTGTTTTGTATGCTTGATAAACTTGGGCTAGAATTTTGTTTTATGGAACTTACAAGTTCTGGTGGTAAAACAAATTCGCCTTCGTGTAAAAGGTAGTTGCCTGTTTTGCCAATTGGACCGCCGGTTCTTCTGGAACCTAAGATGCCAGAGGTTATTGAAGAGAATAATCCTCCTCCCCCTCCGCCAAAACCAAAAAAGCTTTGTATCCCAGAGGATAAAAACTGGCTTGTCATATCACTAAGCATTTTTGAAAATGCCGAATTTATATTGTCAAATATATTGGTTGTTAAACCTTGCATATTTAAGAAATTAGTTGAAGTTTTGTTAAAAAAATTTGTCAAGCTAGAGCTTGTAATACTATTAAATTTTTGGGTGGTTTTTGATACTTTACTTTCTGCTTCGTTAAAACCTTTGGGGTTAAAAACAGAGCTAAGTTCTATAAAAAATTTACCCGCTGAGGATTCATTCATTTTCCTATCCCTATATTTTGAAGATTAATATCGGTTGCTTCTTCATTTTTATGCTGGTCTTCTTGTGGGAACATTTGCGAAAGGAAAATATTTACTTTCATTTTATTTACTTTCACAGCTTGTTTGTAAGCCCAGAGTAGCCAGTTTAACGGACGATTTATAATATGTTCGGTAGAATATCCGTAAGTAGATGCAGTAAAACAGATGGCGCTAGAAAGAGCATCTATATTTTCAACTTTTCTAGCGCCGTCGTGAAATTTATAAAAATTTCTTTAAAATCGTTTACCTCGGCTAGTGCTTTGGTAAGAGAGCTAATTTCTTGTAGCGAAATTTCTTGCGAAATTTCGCAATCTGTTTTATTTTCTATCTGCCAGTTAAGAAGAATGTTTATTATCCCACCTGCTTTTTTATAACCTGCAATGTTTAAAATTTGCATCAATGTTTGAGCATCGGAAATATCTTTTTCTTTGAAATGTGTTTTAATTTCTTCACTAATACTTCCTAAAATTTCGCCTAGCATTAGGGTCTGTTTTAAACTTAGAGGTTTAATTGTAATTGTTTTTTCAAAAACTATTATTTTAGTTTCTTTCGGGGATAATATATTATCTAACATGTCTTCTCCTATGGTTTAAGCTTCTATTATTTGAGCGAATCTCTGTCCTTGAGTTTTTGTTGTATCTATCAATACTTCAAATTCTATATCGAACAAGGTTTCGCCATCTTTTTTATAAGAGTGTGTTGCAGATGGATTAATTTTACATTTATGAAAAGTGTACTTTCTTGAGGTACTATCTGCGCCGTTTACATTTACATATATGGTGCGGTAATTGTCTGCTTGTCTGTCGCCTATGTTTAATGTGGACGAAGATACATCAGTTGTTTTATAACCTAAAGCGGTTGCTAAATTTTCTAGGGTTGCTTCTGCTAAAGTTGTTTTTACTTTTAGTGTTTCGTCTGTGGTTATTTTGTCAATAGAGCCAATTGCTTGATCTATTTTAACATCGTGAAATGCTTCTTCGTATTCTATATGAACTCCGCCTTTAATTAAGCCAACATCTATTGCTGTTGCTTCATTATCGCCGTAATTTCCTATTTTCATTGTGTTTGTAGATTGTAGTCCTACAACTATGTTTGTTGTTAAAGCCATGGATTTTTGTTCTCCTTAAATGTGATTATTGTTTTTTAAATTTAACTAAGAATGTTAAACTGCGGTT
Source organism: Candidatus Pseudelusimicrobium marinum (assembly GCA_018656005.1). Classification (GTDB taxonomy): domain Bacteria; phylum Elusimicrobiota; class Elusimicrobia; order Elusimicrobiales; family Elusimicrobiaceae; genus Pseudelusimicrobium; species Pseudelusimicrobium marinum. The sequence continues at coordinate 6,220 of JABHZW010000055.1, forward strand.
GAAATTGTGAAGTTCGTCTGAAAAGTCAGATCCACCTATCTTTTTGCTGTAATAAATTTCGTATAATGTGGAACTTATTTCTGCTGTTTCTTTTAAGTCTAAAAGTTCTGTAATGCTAGAAGTTATGCTAACGATTTTTTCAAAATCGTTAGCTGTAATAACCAAAGTTATCAGCTCTTCAGATAAAACTTCATCTTTAGTCCCCCCTGGGTTTGCAGAACGATACACTATAAAAGGAGCGTCTGCAGTTTCTTTAGCTATTTGGGGGTATATTTTGCTGTCTGAACCAGTTGCTCCAAGCAAAGTAGCTAAACCGCTATCTGATTGAAGGTGGTCGTAAATATCTTGTAAAATCATGTTTTTTTCCTTATTCTATCCTTTTATATTTCTTATTTTTTCTGCCAAAAGTTTTGAATATTTTGCTAAAGCTGGTGTTAAAAAAGGACGAGCTTTCATTTTACTAGTGCCATATTCTAAAAATTTAGCGTATGGTGCTTTGCCTTTTAAATCGCCCGTTTTAATATTTATATTTGTTTCTTGATTAGATATTTCCACTTCACTTTCTATGCTTTTTTGCAAATTTCCATTTGGTAAGTTTTGTTTGATGTTTTCTGTCATATCGACGGAAATTTGCCTAGCAAAAGCGATTTGTTTATATAAAATATTTTTTTTAATAGCTTCCAACTTCTTTTTAAAACCCTGTTGGTCTTGAAGTTTTTGCTTAACGGTAATCATATTCTTACTCGTATTTTGCTAAGTAGATACAAAGATATTTTGCACTAGAACCCATATCGCTAATTCCATAAATTTTATAGTTTTCACTATCTATTACAAATCTATGAGTTGTTGGCATAATATCTTTATATTCCATATAAAGCATATGGGTAGATTTTTGATATAAAGAACTTGATGTTTTGGAATCTACAAAATTTTTATCTACAATTCTGCAATCAAGATCGGTAAAAACATTTGCCCAGCTTGCAACCATTTCGCCGGTTTGAGCATCTTGGGTTTCTGTTTTTTCTTGTATATCGCAGGTGGTGTTTAATAAAGATTCGAAGCTCATATTATCACCTTTTTATAAGTATCTAACAAAGCTTTAGCTGATGCTGGCATAGGATCATTATTTTCAAAATAGGAGATACTATAATCACCTAGGTTTTCAGATTTTGTATTACCTTCTTGTTTTCTGTAAACACTTTCTATCCATTGCCAAAGCGCAAGTTGAATGTCTTGTGGAACAGATTCAGTATTTTGTGCAAGACCGGATTTATAGACTATACTTATTTCACCGTAGAAGCTACATCCATCATTTCTTTTTATTATTCCTGCAATATTATCTATATCTATTAAATCAAGGTCAATAGAATCATTATTTTGGGTCATTGCAGTTATAGAGACTATAGGATAAGAATTTAGTTGAAGATTTTCTATCACATTACTACAATCATAAATTTCATTTACTATGGTTGTGTTTATTACATATCGTCTTAAATATTGTTCTATCGCATTAGATAATGCATCTATTAAGGATTGTAAAAGAGTATCGTCAGTAGTGTCTGATATTTTTAAGTAACTTTTTAAGTTAGTTAGAGTTGTTAATTGTGCCATATTTTTTATCTCCTTTTTTGAATGCTTTTTTGTTTTTCTGCTCCTAAAGTAGGATTCCCTCGTTTCACTTCGGGTAGTTCCTACCTACTAGTCGTCGCAGAGAAAACAGGGAGCAAGCCCCCTTGCAAAAAATCATTTCAAAATATGAGTAAAAATTTTCATTTTACTTTTATGTTTTATTGTGGCTGTGGTTGCGGATTTGTGGCTAGTGCCACAAATCCGCAATATAAAGCCAAGCTATTATTTAAAGAATAAATAGCTGAATGCTGCGCCGTGGCTTACATCGATAGAGAGAGCTTGAGTAAATCTAATCCAAGTTTCGTCTAACATAAATGCAGAGTCGCCTGCAGAGTTGGAAGCATCTTGTGATACTTTTACAACTAATTCTTGTCTTGGTGAAAGTAACATATATTTGTTAAATCTACCAAAGATAGCACAAGTTAAGTCGCCACCTGTGTGGGTATCTTCGTCTACCATTACGCTTGGTATTTTGCTACTTATTACATAAGGAACATTCCAAACTTTTGCTGGTGTATTACCTGCTGGTGGTTGCCATATGTAGTTGTTGTTAGAATCTTTAAGTTTCATCAATTTGCTTAGACCGTCTCTTGAAAGTACTACAACTGCATCTTTAGCATAAGTTTCGTCTAGACTAAATAATAAGTTTGCTACATCGTCAAAAGTTACACTTGCTCCGCCCATTGATACTTCGGTTGCACCAGATGTATTTAGAATTCCGTCAAAAGGATCGCCTAAAGTTGTTACATCGCCGATTAAAGCAACTCTTTCAATTTCAAGTGCCATAGCTTCTGCTACGATTTCTGATAAGAAGTGAGTTAAGTTAATTGCGCTGTCTCTGATAAGTTCGTCTGTACATTTTACAACTGTAGCTAAAACTTTTGCTACTTGTTCAATTTGTCCGAAAGTTGGGTTAGAAACTGTTCTTGCTGCACCTTCAGCTGCCCAAGCAACGCTTAGGTTTGTTAGCTGTTTAGGAATTTGTCGTTTCCATGAAGACATTGGTACTACATTTGATATTTGAAATATCGGGGATATTTCGTTCATCAAGCTGATAACTTCGTTTGAAAAGTCTGTTGGTACTAAGTATCCGCCACCTGCTGTTACGGTGTCGCCTTCTTGTAAAACAGCTTTGCTGTCGGAAGCGAAAGCATGTCTGTCTTTAGCTGCTAAAAGGAAAGTTTTCATATTTCCAAATTTTCTGCCATATTCAGATGTCCATGCTTTTTCTGCCATATTTTTGCCAGATTTTCTAAATGCTGCGAATCTTTCTAAAACATCGTCTTGAGTTTGAGGTAAAATTGCTTTTCTTTCTGTTGGGTGGGTTGTTTCGATGATATTTTCAATCATTCTTTCTGCTTTTTCAGATGTGATACAACTATCGATTTTATCTTCGAGAGTTGATCTCAAATCCTTAATTGAATGCATTATTTCATCCATGTTTTCTCCTTCGTCTTTTGAGCGATTTTTCGTTTTTTTATTTCCTCAAGTAGGGTTCCCTCGTTTCACTTCGGGTAGTTCCTACCTACTCTTCGTCATAAAGAAAACGAAAACTCATCTCAAAATACTCGTATAAAATATTTATTTTTGTTGTCAATTTTTAGGAAATATAGGTTAGGGATTGGATAGTTTTTTTGTTTTTTAGATATAAAAAAAGCCGGTTTTCCCTAGGTTTTCCTAGTTCAAACGGCTCTTTCCCTGTAAGTAGTATAGCACGGAAAATTTTTCTTGTCAAGAAATTTTTATAATTTATCCCCGAAAAATTTTGTTTTTAACTTTTAATCTCTTTTTTCGTAAGTGTATACCGGTATAGATACATCACCCATTGAGGTATCATAAATAGCAATGCCTTCTATGTGATATTTAATCTCACTGCTGTGCATCGCAATTAAACCTGATAAAGTTTTGCCAAGCTGTTCAAAGGTAACGGTTATAGTCGCTGCAAGCGGTACGGTTTGTTTAGCAGGTATTAGTGTATTTTCAAAATTAATATCTGAAATCGGACGATTGTTTGCATGTAAAGTTCCTTCAAAACTTCTTATTTTTGCATCTACATCTTTATTAGGATTTTTTACTTGCATTACTACATTTAAGCTAATGTCCGATGTATTATGTTCCCGTACATTTACAGATGCAAGTTGATATTCACATTTCCTTACGGCGATATCTTCTGTTATTTGTGTGGAAGAACATGCTATCAACAAAATTAAAATAGGTAATAAAAATATTAGTTTTTTCATAAAATCTCCTTTGTATAAATAGTTTATATAAATTGCTATAATATAGCAACATTTAGGAGGTAATTATTATGTTAGATTTTAAAGAGAATTTTATAGATAAGTTCACAAGGTATACAGCTATTAATACCAAAAGTGATCACGAAAGCAATACCGTACCAACAACTAAAACCCAATTAGAGCTTGCTAATCTGCTAGTTAAGGAACTTAGTCAGATAGGTGCAAAAGATGTAAATATAGACGAGTTTGGCTATGTAACAGCTCTAATCCCAGCCAATATAGAAAAAAAAGTGCCTGTAATCGGCTTTTTGGCTCATATGGACACTTCACCCGATGCAAGTGGCGAAAATGTTAAAACCCAAATACATAAGAATTATGGCGGTGATGATATCGTCATAAGTAAAGATTTGAATATAATTTTATCGCCCAAAGATAGCCCAGAACTTTTAAATTATAAAGGTGACGATATCATCACCGCAAGTGGCGACACTCTTTTGGGTGGCGACGACAAAGCTGGGATAGCGGTAATAATGTGTGTGACAGAACATCTAATAAAAAATCCAGACATTAAACATGGCGACATTAAAATTGCATTCACAATAGACGAAGAAGTAGGAAAAGGTGTAGATAATTTTGATGTAAAAAAATTCGGCGCAGATTACGGCTACACTTTAGATGGCGGTTTAATGGGCGAAATTGATAATGAAAGTTTCAATGCAGATAGTTGTCTTATAGAAATTGAAGGTAAGAGTTATCATCCTGGTGCAGCTAAAGGTTTGCTAGTGAATGCTTTAAGAGTTGCTAGCGATATTATTTCTAATTGGGACGAGAATAAATTACCAGAAACTACTGAAGATAGACAAGGTTTTATTTGTTTTATGGACGGCAAAGGCACAATAGAAAAAGCCGAAATTAAAGGTATAATTCGAGATCACGATATTAAAAAATTGGAAGAACATAAAACAGATTTAAAGAATGTTGTGGCAGATGTTCAAAAGAAATATCCTAAAGCGAAAATAAAATTAACTATAAGTGAGCAGTATAGAAATATGAGAGATGTGCTTGATAAACCAGAGAATAAAGCCGTTATGGATAATTTGTATAAAGCATTAGAAAAAAATAATATAGAGCCAAAGCTTCAAGCAATTCGTGGTGGCACAGATGGCAGTAGATTAAGTTTTATGGGTTTACCAACGCCGAACATTTTCTGCGGACCTTCTAATTTACATGGTAAGTATGAGTGGTTGTCTGTAAACACATCTAATTCGGCATGTAATGTAATGCTTGACTTAATAAAGGTGTGGGCAGAATAATAGTAAAAGTTTCAGCTAAATAAAAAAGCCGAGCTCAATTGAGCTCGGCTTTTAGTCTATTAAAATATATTTTCTATTGTACTGGTGCTGGTGTCGGGTTTATTAAATTTTTAGCTTCGGAATTTGTCGCTGTTAAAATTTTTGTTGTGTTATTGTAATTTAAAGAATATATCGTCGCAAATGTTTGGTTAACATTATCTGGTGGTATTCTTACAAATATGGAATAGATATTATCTTCCACACTTTGTTTAACCTGCCATACAATTTTATCTTTGTTTTTGATGTGCTTATTTATTATGGTTTCTTCTAAATTTAAACCTGTTGCAAGTTTATAATTTTTAACTTCATATTCCACCGCTTGTTCTGGTGTTGGTATTTTAGCAGTTTGGGTAGATGTTATAATTTCTTCTACTTTATCCTCTACAATTTCTTCTTCAGGAAAAACCAAATCTGTTGAAGTTGCAAAACCATCTTCTTGCATTGTTGCACTTTCTTCTACTGGCTTTGGTTCTGTTGAGATTATACCTTCAGTATCTTCCATTGTCATTTCACCTTCCATCATCATTGGTGCAGGTTCTGTTGGGTTAAGTGTAGTAATTGTTTGTCCTTCTTTTTTAGAGAAATATGATTCTTTTAAAAATTTACCAAAACCCATAAAATAACCAGCACCGATTAAAAGTAAAATTATTATGATTATTAATATGTATTTAGATTTATCTTTTTTAAGTAAAACAGTTTCATCGCCTGTCTTATCTTTACCGTCGTCTTTACCACCCTCTTCTATTACTTCGGGTTCTTTATCCTCTGGTTTTTGATCTTCTACAACCTCACCTAAAGGTTTGTTTTCTTCAACTATAACAACTTCATCGTCATCTTTTTTGATAGCATCACCAGTTTCTTTTTCGCTGGCTTGTTCCAAAGTTTCTATTTCTGATTCATTATCTATTTTTATATCTTCGTCTTCATCGCCGGGTATTGTTTTTATATCTTGTGGTTTTTTTCTATTTTTAACAGGGTCGTCCACATGGTCTACTTTTTGATCTATACCTTGAGCTACTAAATCTATACGAGATTTTTCTTCAGCATTATCGTCGTCCTTTGTTATGATATTTTCTGCTAAATTTTCTATTTCTTCATTACTAAGTTCGTCGCTATTATTTTTTTCGCTTACTTCTTGGTCTGGTATGAAATCTGATATTACTGAAGTAGAATCTTCTAAAACCATTTCAGATAAAGTTTTTTGTTTAGCATCTTTATTTTTTTTATCTTCGTCTTTGCCTTCTTCTACAACTTCATCTTTGTCTTTATCTTTATTTTCTTCGTTTAATTGTTGAACTTCTCTTATGGTATCTTCTAAAATTTTGAAGTCATCTTCCTCGGAGTCTTCTTTGGGTTCTTCAGTTTCTTTTTTAGGTTCTTCTTCTTTTTTATCTTCCTCTATTTTAATTTCTTCAGAAGGTTTTTGTTCTGGTGCAGATTCCTCAGTTTTTTCTCCTTCTCCTTTTTCTTTTTTTTCAGCTTCTTTTTCTAGTTTTTCTTGTTCTTCTGGTGATAATAAAACCTGTTTTGTTCTTACATCTATAACTTTGATTTCGCCATCATCGACTTCTATTTCATCTTTACCGTCTTTTGTTTTTTCATCTTCAGCAATTTTATCTTCCCCTAAATATTCTTCATTTTCTGTATTTTCGGCACTATCTTTTTGAGCTTCTTCAATAGTATCTTTCAAATCTTGATGGGAATGTTTTATTGTTTCAGTAGAAGATTTTACTGTTTTTACATCTTGCTCATCGTCTAAAGATACTGTTATTTCGTTTGCCTCATTATCTTCTGCTTTTGTGTGAGTTTTGCCTATAATATTTTCAATTTTATCTTCTGTTTTTTCGTGAGGTTTGTCGTCGGTTGGTTTAAGTTTTACAGTATCTTCTTGCTGAGACGGTGGTAATGGTTGTGGTTCTGCATTTTCTTCCACAGCAGCTTCTTGACCCGGTACAACATACGGGCTTGGCTTATGAGTTTTGTGTGAAGTTGTTGTTATTTCTTTAGTATATTCCAAAAACTCTTTCATTTCGCTTCTAAAACCCTGCATTTCTTGTGTTAAAGAGTTTAGTTTTTTTTCAATCTCAGTTTGTTCGCCGTGTGTCATTTCTGCAGATTTGGTTATAGTTGTTTTTAAACCTATTAGTGTTTTATCAAGACGATCTACACTTTCTCTTATTGTTTTTTCTGCATTGGTTGGACTTGTGTTTTCGGGGATAGTATTTTCTACTTTTGAATCTGATTCTGTATTAGGTTCTAGATCTATAAGATCACTGGCTGTTTGCCATTCGGTTTCACCTTCTTTAGCATCTTCTGGGTAGATTAAAGTTTCTGATGAGAAACCTTCTACGGTTTTTATTTCTTTTTCATCGTAAGGTCCTGCGACCTTATTGTTAATGTAAGCCCAATACTTCATTTTTCCTTCCTCTTTTGAGTGCTTTTTTATTTTTTTGCTCCTAAAGTAGGGTCCCCTCGCTTTGCTTCGGGTAGTTCCTACCTACTAGTCGTCGCAAACAAAATAAAAAATCATCTCAAAATACTCGCAAAATCTATAATTTTTTCCTAACCTATTTTTTCCCTGAAATTCACCTATGCTATTATTATATATATTTTTATAATATTATCAAATGCTTTTTACAACTTTGATATCTCTTGCTCTAATTTTTGTTTTACTTGCTCGTCTTTTATGTAGTTTAAGTTGATTTTTACATTTTCTAATAAACACTTTTTTGCACAATTTAATAAGTTTTTTGCACACACAATGTCAGACATTATTATGTCAGATATTTTACTTTCTATCGCCGATATTTTGTTTAAACTTTCGCTACATATTTTGCAAGCATTTAATGGTACGAAGGCAGAATTTACTAATGCTTCTTGCATTTTGATTTTGCGTTCTGGATTTTCTTTATCTATTTTTTTAGCTTCTATATATAAGCCATAAACTTTTGCATCTTCAGCTGAGGCATTTGTTAAATTATTTTTGAGTTTTTCAATTTCGCTAACAAAAGTTTCTATTGCTATTTTGTTTTCTTCAGGAGTTTTTTTGAGTTTTAAAGTTGTTGAAGCAGACATTTTTGCAAGCGCACAGCCCATTGCTCCTGCAATTGCTCCCCCCGCTCCGCCACCTGGTGTTGGGTTTGAAGAGGATAATTCCTCTATAAAAATTTGTGCAGATTTGTGCCAGTTATTATTTTCCATTTTGTTTTTCCTCCTGTAAATTTGTGCCAGTTCGGGCTACATGGATATGGTCTATCGCGGTTTCTGGAAGCATATAGGTTGATACTTTTATCCCTTTGGGATCTTTTTCTAAACCGAGCCATATTAACCAAGTTTCTAAATCTTTAAAATCTTCTATTATAAGTTCTGCATTATAATGTATTTGTTTGTTTTCTTTTGCATTTCGTATTAATGCCGTGTGAACATTTAATTGTTTGCAAATAGCCAATTGTTTTAAGTTTTGAAAAATTACATAAATATTTTCTGTAGGGATTTCTACTTTATGTTTATCCTCTGTATCTGAGATAGTTTTTTGTAAGTTGTTATTTTCTAAATTGGTTAAAATTATATTTTCGTTTTTTGATAATACTTCTAAAAAAACTTTAAAGTTTTTAGTTTTTTTGTGTTTATCATCTAAATCAAAAATTACTAACTTTTTCATTTTCCAAGCTCCGATATACAATAGATATATACATTCTACCATTTATGGTAGCATTGAAGATAATTAGCCGATATGCTAAAATCCTATAGTACACCAATTAACAAATTGAAGCGCGGGTGGCGGAATTGGTATACGCGTACGTTTGAGGGGCGTATGTCGAAAGACTTGAGGGTTCGAGTCCCTCTCCGCGCATTTTTTAAAAAATAATGTAGAATAAAGGGGTATGATGAGCACAGCAATAATTTTTTTAATCGTAGCCTTAGTAGTACTTGTACTAAATGCCTTCTTTGTGTTTGCAGAATTTTCATTAGTAAGAGTACGAAGTTCCCGTCTTAAAGAACTTTCTCAAAAAGGGAATGTTCAAGCTGATCGTGCCTTGTTCTCTTCTACTCACATAGATAAATATTTGTCAGCTATACAATTAGGTAGCACTATGACAAGTTTGGGACTTGGGTGGGTTGGTCAGCCATCTATAGGTAAATTAGTAGAAATAGCTTTCCCCGCAATTGCCCCCTCCATACCACCAAGTGTGATTACTGCAATTTCCTTCATAATAGCTTTTTCAGCCGTTACAGCTTTACATGTTGTGCTTGGTGAACAAGTACCAAAATTATTATCCATAAGATATCCAGATAAAATAGCAATGTTAATTTCTTATCCATTACATATATTCTATAAGGTTACATATATATTCCATAAGGTTTTAAGTAAGTGTGTTTTTGCGACACTTCGCCTTCTAGGGATAGACCCAGATATTAAAAAAGATTCCCACTCCGAAGACGAGCTTAGGATAATTTTACAAGAGTCTCAGAAAACGGGCGAAGTGTCGCTACGCAGATTTTTGATGTTTGAAAACTTGTTCGATTTTGACGATATTTTAGCAGAAGAAATAATGATACCTTTAAATAAAATAGTTGCATTTCAAAAATCTGACAATTGGCAAAAACATTTTGAAAAGATAAAACAAAAGAAATTTTCACGATATCCAATTTACGAAAAAAAGTTAGAAGATTGTAAAGAATATGTTTTAATAAAAAAAGTTTCTGTAGAATTTTTAGGTATAGATGCTAATCCCCCTATTGAAAAATATACATACCCAATGTTATCTGTAAAGGCAGGCGATAAAATAGAAAATATTTTAAGAAAATTTCAAAGTGAACGCATACATCAAGCGCTTGTTAAAGATAAAAAAGGAACAGTACTTGGACTTTTAACTTTAGAAGATATTTTGGAAGAACTTGTGGGCGAAATTTCCGATGAAAGTGAAAGTTCCGCACCGTTGGAACTTCACGAAATTTTTGTAAAAAAGGCCTGTGTAATGGAAATGGTTGCAAAAAATAAAATGCAAGCATTTAATGTTTTGATAAATAAACTTTACAAATCCAAATCTATTTTCAACAAAGAATTTGTCAAAAAAAGCATCACAAAAAAAGAGGAAGTTTTATCTTGTGTTTTTGGTAAAGGCATCGCATTTCCACATGCAAGAATTAATATAGAAAAACCTTTAATTTGTGCTGGTGTTTTAAAAAAGCCAATTAAATGTCTACAAACAAATTTGCCGATAAGAATTATATTCTTAATCTTAACTCCGCTAAAAGAACCTACTATGCAACTTCAGATACTTTCAAAACTATCAAAATTAATGTCTAATGATATTGTTAAAACCAAACTTATGAAAACCAAAAATGTAGATGATTTCATCAACACAATCATAGACTTCGAAGACACCATAGCATTATAATTTTACTTCGTCTTTTGGCTTAATTTCAATTTTTTTACTCCTAAAGTAGGTGAGCTCGCAAGCTCGCCCGTTACACTTTTACTAGTCGTCGTAAAGAAAATTGAAATTAAGCGCAAAATACTTGTAAAATCCGATAACCTCAGCTTTTCTGTATAGTACTAAAGTACTATACGAAAACTAGTACTAAAGTACCTGGTGTAGAACCATCAACAAATAATATCATATATATATGAGGAAATTTGTATGTATTTCATTAATAATATCACTCTTGGCACCCCATAACATTTATGGGGCGTACTCTATTGATAAAATGGTGGATATTAAGGTAGAACAGTCCCTAAAAGCCGAAATGCCAGTTCCTCCTGTTGTGCCAGCAAGTTTTATAAAAGTTGTTTATAAGAGCTTTAAGCAGGCTTCTAGGGGTTTAAGCAACGGGTCAGGTCGTTTTATGAAAGTTGTTAAAAAAAGCCCATATAAAAATATGGATGAATTTTTGGCAAAATCATCAAGCGAAATGTTTGTGGAAAACTATCTGGTATTTAAAAAAATTAAAAAAATTACTCAATCCGACTTACATCAAGCTTTAGGTTGGGCTCTTTATAAAGAAATGTTGGATTTGGGTATAAAACTTACCAACTATAAGGCAGCTTTTATTGGCTGGCAGATGGATGGTATATTAACAAAATTACAAGAACCAGGAGCCATAAAAGCAAAACATCTTTATTATTTGACTAAAGGTCCGGATGAATATGAGCAAGCAATAAAAATTTTAAAAGGATATGAAAAGAGAAATCAAAACATAAGCTTACAGGAATTAGCAAGAAGAACAAAACAGGCTTTTAGGTATCAGGAACAAAAACTATCTACCCCAAAAATTAAAATTAACTCACAATCTACAAGTCCTAACTTTGCACCAAAACCAACAATAAGAAACCTAAATAATGATGGTGCAGCGTTTTTATCTGATGGATATGTTCCTAAGAATACTACATCATTTTCAGATTCGCATACAAAAGAACTAACACAAAAAGTGGAACAGTTAAAACAATCCGTACAAGAGGCTAAGGATATTGCAAATAAACCGGTGGTGTCGTCTAGTAAGGATACGGAAATTATCGCAAAAGAAACAAAAGCAGAAATTGAAAAATATATAAAAATAGAATTTGAAAAATTGGGTAAAGAAAAATCGGCAGAAATTCAAAATACATATACTCAGCAAAAACAAGTTTGGACAGATTTGTTTAGTAAAGCAGAAAAAGAAATAAACGAAGAAATAAAACATATCGATGGCAAAACATTATCGCAATATCTACAAACAATTAAAGAGCTTAAAGAATTGTCTCATGTCATAAGTGTCGCACAGGTTTATAAAAAATTATATCCAAGCGAACTAGGAGCAGGAGATATTGTTGTAAATGGACAAAAATTTGATCTTTTAAGATATAGAAGAGAGCTTAATGAATCATATGGTAAGTTGAGAAAGCTAAAAAAAGAAAACCCAGATTTGCAAGTTTCTAAAGATTTAGAGGAAGCATATAATGAAGGAATGGAAGCATTAGACGACTCTTATAATTCCATCCGCAAAGTTTGGGAGAAGGCATCTGGTTTAAGACCGTGGAAAACTGTCGAAGAAGAAGATTTATATTTAGAAAAAACAACCCTACCAATAAAAAAGAAAGGCTTGGAAGACCTTATAGCAAGAAAATCAAAACTAGATCCAAAAGAATCAATTTATGAGAATAATAATATTGTAGTTATTTGGGATGATGCTTCAAATATAGATTTACTAGAATCAATGGGTAAAAATATAAAAGGTTTTTATTATAGCGAAGATGCCTTAAAATATATAAAAGAACACGCAGACGAAATAGACTATGTGTTTGCAGATTATACTCTTGATGGCTCTATAGTACAAGGGATAGATGTTGCAAGAGAAATAAATAAGATAAACCCTAAAATAGCTTGTGTTTTACAAAAAGGGGACGGTGTTTCTGAAAACGCAGACCAAATAAGAGAGTTAGGATTTATTGCAGGTGCTAATTCTCACGAAATAAGTAATTTAACGAATAAAGATCTTATATCAAAAACAAAAAATTACCTTAAACATGTAGATGCAAGAATACAAAAGCTTGGCATAATAACAGATGATATTTACGAAAAACAAGCCCAGCTAGTAGCAAAAAAACAAAATGTAGAAAATTTTATCGCAAAACACAAAAAATTAGACCCTGAAGAATCTATTTATGAAAATAATAATGTTGTAATAA
>JABHZW010000057.1 GCA_018656005.1 Candidatus Pseudelusimicrobium marinum
CAAATGGCACTTGTAAGAAACCATTATGTTGGACGATCTTTTATTAAGCCAACACAAAAATTGCGAGAAGAAGCTGTTAAAATGAAACTTTTCCCAGTATCAGATACCGTTAAAGGAAAAGATATTATTTTGATTGACGATTCTATAGTTCGTGGTACAACATCAAAAAAATTAGTAAAAATTTTAAAAGAAGCAGGTGCAAGAAAAGTGCATATGGCGATATCTAGCCCGCCGATAATTTCGCCTTGTTTCTATGGCATAGATACCCCAAATAGACAGGAACTTATCGCCGGACACAAAACTATAGAAGAAATAAAAAAATATATAGGTGTGGATAGTTTAACCTATCTTACTAAAGAAAATTTAATTAAAGCAGCGGGCGAAAATAAATATACTGGTTTTTGTTCAGCATGTTTTACGGGCAAGTATCCAACAAAAATAGATAAAAAATATTTAGGAAAATAAAAATGAATGTATTGTTAATTGGTTCAGGTGGAAGAGAACATGCAATTGCATATAAACTTTCAAGTAGCAAAAATTTAACACAGCTTTTTTGTATGTCGGGTAATAGCGGTATGAAGGGTTTGTGTGAATTAGTGGAAGGTTCGCCAAGTAATTTTGCAACAGTGTTAAATTTTTGCAAAGAAAATAATATAGAGCTTGTTATCGTCGGACCAGAACAACCCCTAGTAGATGGACTTGCAGATTTTTTAATAGAAAACGGTATAAAAACTTTCGGTCCAACCAAAGCAGGTGCGATGCTTGAAGGTAGCAAAAAGTTTAGTAAAGATTTTATGTTAAAACACGAAATACCAACAGCAAAATATAAAACATTTATGGCATCAACCGATGCAAAAGCAGATTTAGATAATTGGAATTATCCTTTAGTAATAAAAGCTAGCGGTTTGGCTGCAGGTAAGGGTGTGATAATTTGTCAAAACCTACAAGAAGCCGAAAAATGTATTGAAGATTTAATGGACCATAAAATTTTTGGTTCATCTTCAGATACAATTTTAATAGAAGAATTTTTGGAAGGTAAAGAAGCATCTTTAATAGCGTTTATCGACGGTGATAATTTCCTTCTGACACCAACCAGTCGCGACCATAAACGGCTTGGTAATAATGATGAAGGTCCAAATACTGGCGGTATGGGTGCTTATAGCCCCGTGGCAGATGTTTCTGAAGAAATTATTGAACAAGTTAAAACAGAAGTGTTTGAAAAAGTTTTATCAGGCTTAAAAAAAGACGGCATAAATTATTGTGGTGTTTTATATGCAGGTTTGATGTTAACAAAGGACGGTCCAAAAGTTTTAGAATTTAATGTAAGATTTGGAGACCCCGAAGCACAAGTAATTCTTCCTATGATAAAAAACGATCTGCTAGATTTAATGCTAGCCTGTTGCGATAAAAAATTAGCAGAACAAAGTATCGAAATTTTGCCAAAATCTGCCCTTACCGTAACGATGGCAAGTAAGGGTTATCCGCAAACATCAAGTAAGGGAGATATAATTGAAGGCTTGCAAAATTTCGACGATAAACAGCTAGAAAATGGCGATACAACAATTTTTCATGCAGCCACAAAATGCGAAAACGATACTTGGCAAACCAACGGTGGCAGAGTTTTATATGTAACAGCAATGGCAGATAATTTGGAAAGTGCAAGAGAGAAAGTTTATCAAGATATAGAAAAAATAAAATTTGAAGGTTCGCAATATAGAACAGATATTGCAAAAAAATAAGGAGCATTTTATGACAGTAAAAAACAAAAAAGTATTAATAGTAATGGGAAGTGATTCTGATATGCCAGTTATGCAAAAAGCATCAGATGTTTTAAAAGAATTTGGCGTAGAATTTGCAATTAAAATAGCATCAGCACATAGAAGTCCAAACTTCACACACAAACTTATTAAAGAAGCAGAAGAAGGCGGAGTGGAAGTCTTTATTGCCGGTGCAGGTATGGCAGCACACTTAGCGGGTGTTGTGGCAAGTGTAACAGTTAAGCCAGTTATTGGTGTGCCAATTGCTAGTGGCAAGTTGGAAGGCGAAGATGCACTTTATTCCACAGTTCAAATGCCATCGGGTATTCCAGTTGCAACAGTTGCGATAGATGGCGCTAAAAATGCTGGGTATTTAGCAATATCAATTTTAGCTACTTGTGATGAAGATTTAAATAAAAAACTTTTAGAATACAGAAAAGCGCAAGAAGAAAAAATAATAGAGAAAAATAAATAGGAAAATATATGTCAACTTACAAGAAAGCAGGTGTAGATATCAATTTAGGTAATCAATTTATTGATATTATCAAACAAAAAACAAAAAAACTTCCTTATGCAAAAGCGATTGGCGGTTTTGCGGGATTATATCAAGTTCCATTCAATAAAGATTGGTTTTTGTCAGCGGGAACTGATGGTGTCGGCACAAAATTAAAACTTGCTTTTCTACTTAAAAAACACGACACTATCGGTGTAGATTTAGTCGCAATGTGCGTGAACGATTTAATAGTAAACGGTGCAACACCTTTATTTTTCCTAGATTATTATGCAACAGGAAAACTAAACCTAAAAGATTCCAGTCAAATAATGGACGGCATAGTTGAAGGCTGTAAACAAAGCAGTTGTGCGCTTCTTGGTGGCGAAACTGCAGAGATGCCGGGCTTCTACCAAAAAGGCGAATACGACTTA
Source organism: Candidatus Pseudelusimicrobium marinum (assembly GCA_018656005.1). Lineage (GTDB taxonomy): Bacteria > Elusimicrobiota > Elusimicrobia > Elusimicrobiales > Elusimicrobiaceae > Pseudelusimicrobium > Pseudelusimicrobium marinum. Next base: position 2,682 of record JABHZW010000057.1, read on the forward strand.
GCAGGTTTCGCTGTTGGAATGGTTCATAAAAAAGATATTATTTGTGGTAAAGATATTAAAGAAGGCAATGTTATTTTGGGCTTAAAATCGTCTGGGTTTCATAGTAATGGATATTCTCTAGTAAGAAATGTTTTTAAAGGTGCAAAATTAAAAAAATACGCTAAACAATTATTAACACCAACAAAAATTTATGTAAAAGATATCGAAAAAGCTAAAAATATTTTAGCTAGAAAAGGACAGAAAATTTTAGGTATTAGTCATATAACTGGTGGTGGCTTGTTGGAAAATATTCCAAGAGTTTTACCAAAAAATGTGGATGCTATTATCAACACAAAAAGCTGGACACAACCAAAACTTATGAAAGAACTTGCTACCCTTGGTAAAGTTAAAGGTAATGAAATGTATAAAACATTTAACATGGGTATTGGTATGGTGTTAATAGTTAAAAAATCGTCTGCAAAACACCTGTTAAAAAGTATGTCAGGTATCAAAGAAATTGGTTATATAACGAAAGGTAAACGAAAGGTAATATTAAAATAAAATGAAAAAAATTGTAGTTTTCGCTTCTGGTACAGGTACAAATTTCAAAGTTTTATTAGATGCTTGTAAAAGTGGCGAAATTAATGGCGAAATAATTTTACTTATCACAAATAAGCAGGATATTGGTGCATTAAAAATCGCTGAAGAGGGGGGAATAGAAAGTAAAATTATTTCGCCTAAAACAGACAACTACGAAAATATTTTATACGAAATTTTAAAAGAAATTAAACCAGATTTAATTTGCCTAGCAGGTTATTTATTAAAAATACCACAACAAATTTTAGAAATTTGTCCAATAATGAACATTCACCCAGCACTACTACCAAACTATGGTGGTAAAGGTATGTATGGTGCTAAGGTTCATCAAGCTGTGTTAGATTCAGGTGATAAAACTACTGGTGTAACAGTTCATTTTATCGACGAAGAATACGATAAAGGCAAAATAATTTTACAAGAAAAAATAGAAATTGCAAAAGGCGAAACAGTTGAAAGTTTAACCGCTAAAATTCAGCAGGTGGAACATAAAATTTACCCAAAAGCTGTAAAATTATTTTGCAATAAAAAAGCGGAGATTTAAAAATGAAAATAAAACGAGTTTTAATATCAGTGTCAGACAAAACAGGCATTGTAAAATTTGCAAAAAGTTTACAAGAGTTGGGTGTAGAAATTATTTCAACTTCTGGCACATCTAAATTATTAAAAGAGAACGGTGTTAAAGTTGTAGATATAACAGACATTACCAATTTCCCTGAAATGTTAGGGGGGAGAGTAAAAACTTTAAACCCTAAAATATTTGGTGGCATATTATATCGACGAGAAAACGAACAAGATAACAAACAAATTGCAGAGCAAGAAATTAAACCAATAGATATGGTTGTAGTAAATTTATATCCGTTTGCAGAAACTGCAAAAAACTTTAATAGTGTTTTTGAACAAGAAGTTATAGAAAAAATAGACATTGGCGGGCCGTCCCTTTTGCGAGCATCTGCAAAAAACTTTAAAGATGTTTCAGTTATCTGTAACCCGCAAGATTACACAGAAATTTTAAAAGAATTAAAAGAAAATAAAGGCGAAATTTCGCTTGATACCAAAAAACTTTTGGCATCAAAAACATTTAAACACACAGCTGTTTATGATGCACAAATTTCAACAAAATTTGACACTAGTTTATCTCAAGAATTCCCCGAGCAGAAGGTAATTGTACTAAATAAATTACAAAACTTAAGATACGGCGAAAATCCGCATCAAAATGCATCATTATATTCGCAGGGGGAGAACTTTTCGTTCAAACAATTACACGGGAAGGAACTTTCCTACAATAATATATTAGACGCATTTGGTACATGGGATGCAGTGAGCGATTTTGAAGACCCTGCTTGCGTAGTTTTTAAACACGGTACACCTTGTGGTATAGGAAAAGCGAGCAAGGGGGAAAAACTTTATGACGCATTTTCCCGTGCATGGGAATGCGATCCGTTATCTGCTTTTGGTGGTATAGTTGCTGTCAATAAAGAGCTTGATGAAGATATTGCAGAAAAACTTTCTAAAGTATTTGTAGAAGTTGTTTGCGCGCCAAGCTTTAGTAAAAAAGCAGAAGAAATTTTAACAAAGAAAAAAAATATCCGTTTGCTAACAAGGGATGTTGAAGTATCAAAAAATTTATGGTTCAAATCTGTTGGAGATGAAGTTCTAGTAACCTATCCTAACGGTAAAGTTTTCGGGGATAAATTTGAATGTGTAACAAAAAGAAAACCAACAAAAGACGAAGAGGAAGCATTAAAATTTGCATGGGCAAGTGTTAAGCATATTAAATCTAATGCGATAGTTTTAACCACAAAAAATGCTTCGGTTGGTATTGGTGCTGGGCAAATGTCTCGGGTGGATAGCAGTATGGTGGCATCAAAAAAATACGAAACATTTTTGAAAGAAAATAGTAAACCAGAAGTTTTAGTTTTAGGTTCTGATGCATTTTTTCCTTTCCAAGATGCTGTTGATATGGCTGTTTCAATGGGAGTTTCTGCGATAATTCAACCAGGTGGATCTGTTCGAGATGATGAAGTAATTAAGGCTTGTAACGAGCACGACATTTCAATGGTTTTCACTGGTTTAAGACATTTCCGTCATTAAACAAAAATTAAAAATAGAGTTATTTTGGATATATTAAAGGGGGAGTTTTTATAAACTCAATTTTTAGTGCTTTTTCACGCTTTTCCCATTTTTTCTTATTTTTCCTAAAAAACTAGTTTTTGCCAAAAACACGATTTGCCGTATTTTGATTTGGGGGGTACTTTAGTATACCCAAATTTGAATTTGAAATTTGGCATTTTCTTTAAATGTTGAAATTTTTGAAAATTACAATGACAGTTTTTATTGAAAAAAGAAAAATAAATATCTAAGTCCGCAAATTAGATATAAAATTTTATAAAAACCAAAAAATAGCGATAATTTTTCGCGAAACGCTATTTTAAATCTATAAATAGTGTTAAATTTGTATAAAAAACCTTTACAATATAAGGATTTTTAGCTTTTTTATGATATTTGCTATAGGTAGCTATTTCCTCATTGTCTACATGCTCGAGGTTGATTTGGGGGGTACTAAAATATACCCGCATTTAATCTGAGGCATATAATTATATGCTCTATTTTAATTTGGGGCAACCCAAAGCATCCACAAAATTCTAAACCCAAAAATAAATTACCAAAAATGTTAAAGGTCAAAAAAAAAGAACAATTATATAACATCATTTAGTTAACATAATAATAATTATACCAAGTAAGGTTTTTTACAAGCTTTTTCCCCTTTTATGGATATATGCTATATTTGAATATATTGTGTTTTCAGAGGATAAATAGGGTGTTTAGCACTCTTGAAAAGTTTGTTTTCGAAAAGTGGGGTTATTTCCTATATATTTTTTTCTTTTATGAAGTTTTCTGCAAGCACGAGAGCTTTGGCCAAGCCCTTTTGAGAGAGAGAATAGCGTCTATTTCGTTTTGTGCCTCTTGATACTATGGTGTTATCGTCGATAAAGTCGTTTAGCACTCTGTCCAACCTAGAGGTAATATGACCGGACTTCTTAATGCATTTAGACAGCATTAGCGCACTCAGCTCTTTCTTATTTAACAGGTATTTGGATGCCCCAAGTATCAGCAAAGCCGAATTTTGAGCGATTTTGGGTTTTTGGTATAGTATGGCATACCCATTTTTTGTGTCGGCTAGTTTGTTCCAAATTCCCACGATGTCTTTTTCATCTAAATTATAACCAAAGCCGTTTGAGTTTTCGGTCGTAGTTTCTTCGGTAATATGCGGTTTGTTTTTTAGATTTTTAAGCATACCGGAAGTTTCTTTTGCTAGCTGAGAAATTATATTTTTTGTTAAAGTATTTTGAATATTTTCTGCAAGCTCACCTTCTTTAGAAGCGATATCTTTAAGGTTTTTTACCTCTTTTTTAGAGCCAGATAGAAGCTGTAAAAACTCTTTTTTTTGACTTTCTATGAAGGTTTTGTCGCCTTGTGCCTCAAATTCCATACCGCTTAAAAGGCGTATTTTTAGCCTGTAATTTTGATCGTTTTTTGTGTTATTTTCGCTCATTTCATTCACTTTTCCTCATAAATTTCAACAGCTTTAGTCATATAATAGCATATAAATTCTTTTAATGTCAATATATGACACAACGTAAACACACTATATGTCATAAGTAGTTGATAACCTGTGTATATCTCCTGGAATTCCCTCATTTTTTGCTGTATATTAATAAATGTAAATATTATTAAATGACGGTTAATGTCCTAAAACTGGCATACTAAAATATCTAGAAATGCTTAAAATTAAGCTTTCCCCTCCCCCTACCCACACAAACCCTTTTAAAAACAAAAAAAACAGCCCAAACCAAGTGTTTGGGCTGTTTTTTAATATAAAGAAATTTGCTTGGTTAAGTAAATTTCTTTAATTAAAATTATAGGTTACGGTAAGACCGCTCTTTTGTATTGTGGATCCTATATTTGGTGAGTAGACAGCTTTGCTTGCTTCGCCGTCTTCAAATTTGGCATAAAATAATTTTAGACACAAATCTTTATAAAAATATTTTAGACTTGCATTTAATTCTTGTCCCAGCTCTGTAGAAGGTGTTATATAGGAGAGGGGTTCTACTACATTAAAATTAAAAATGTCTAGAGAAAAGGTAAATCCTTTAATAAATTTCGTCGATATATCTACCCCGATATTTTCTACTTTTAAATTGGCTAAACTATTTGCTTGCAATCCGTAGGTAGTGGATACTTGCCGAAGATATCCAAAGTTTTTCAGTGAATCTCTGTTTAGGAAAATTTCGCCAAGTTCTAGGTACGGATTTATAGGTTCAAATTTTTCTAGCACGGTACTTGTATCAGCATTTTCCCCCGAACCTTTAGCATAAAGCAATCTAAGTTTTGTGTCAAACAAACTCCCCTCTTCTAAGCGGGAATATTTTATAAATACTGCATCGCCGTCGTAATCTTTTGTGTTCAAGGTGGATGTTCGTGTACCCTTACTAAGTGTATAAGATGTTATAAAATTATTTTTATTCCCGTTATATTCAAGTTCTATCCCCGGGGTTTTAATTTCTTTTTGGTAATGAGTAGTTTTATCTTTCTTTGTGAAAAGGTAAGTGTTAAGTTTGATTTGTTCTTTTATATTAATGCCTAATTTTAGACCAGATATTTTTGCATCTGTTTTTGTTTCATCGTAATATTCGTTTTCGTCGATACCATAGACTCCATTTAAAGTAAATATTTTAAACTTTGCATTTAGTTCTGTTCCATCTAAACTTGTTATAAATGGCGAATAAGTTATGGAATGTGTGCCGTAATAAATTAGATAATCTCCCCCTTCCCTTTCGTTATAATGCATTCTGCCGAGTTTTAGATTTATATTATCTTCGCCGATTAACACATTTGCTTGATGAAATTTTTGTATGTATTTTTCTTTATCTAATTTGGCTAAACTGTTTCTTGCAAATACATATTGAAGGTCTAATAAAAAATAGCTTGAAAAATAATTGTTTAGACGAAGATTCGCTCTATATACAGATACACTATCTTCAGAATTATTATCATTATAACCTTTGTCGATATTGTAATAAGCCCCCTCTAAATCTGCACCGAAGCTTGCATCTATTATACCTGCAGAGCTTATTATAGGAGTTATTGTTAAGAATAAAAATATTAAAAATCTTTTCATTTAGTTTGGATAATTTTGCCTTTGTGTGAATTTTAGTATAAGGATATTTTATGATTATATCGTCGTGTAACATATAGATAAATTTAATTAGTTTGTTGATAATTTTATATTAGGTGTGTTTTATAATAAAAATGCAACTTGTTTTTATGGGTAAAGGAAATATTCACCCCCACCTCGCTAATCATTCTGATTAGTCGTCCTCCCCCCTCATTTAGGGGGAGGAAATATAATAGGGAAAGAAATAAAACATAATCAAAACAAGTGTTATCAAGTGTTATATGGAAAGGTTAAAAAAGAAAGGAGTGCCCTTGGCGCCACAAAAAAACCCCGCTCCGAAGAGCGGGGTTTAAAATTAAAACTAATGTTCTAACTTATGAGATGGTTACCATCTTATGTTAACACCAGCTTGTAATTTGTTTGCATCTTGGTTATCAGTTGCACTTACGCTTGCGTTAGAAGATTTCCAACTCATTCTTGCTGCACCAGCATTAAATGTGATATTTTCAGAATAGTCGTAATAAGCCATTAAGTCCCATTCTGTACCGATATCTTCATTTGTTGCTACATTATTGTCAGCAAATGTGAAGTAGTCTAAACCAAATCTGAAGTCTTCAGCTTTATCAAATTTAGCATCTAAACCAAAGTTCCACATTTCAAACTGTGCTGTAGGTGCGAGTATAGAGTTACCAAATATCATACCTCTTCGAATACCTTGACTGTTGAAGGTGATGAATTTTTTAGCTTCATGACTTGTAACTGTACCACCGTCAATATCCAAGTATTCTAATCTTGGTGTCCATACAGAACTACTTGCTTCCCATGTGTAAGCTGCATTAAAGTCAAACATGTCAGCTTTGAAGTCGTTTGTAAATATTGCTTTACCACCATAGTTTTTATTGTATTCAGCATCAATCATCCAATTGTTACCTTCATAGGCTGCCATAATACCATAAATACCGATGTGTTTAGCATTGGTTGAAGTATCTGCATAAGGACCGGTTTGACTGTTTGTTCTTCTGTCATATACATGAGCTTTGAATGTCCATTCTTCTGTTGGCATATACTGACCTTCTATACCTAAGAATGAAATGTCACCACCTGTATCGTTTACGAAGCTACTTTCAGTGGTTTTACCATACAAGATGTTTGCCATTGTGTTCATGCCTTCGTAATTAAATACTGCTGCGTCTAAGAATGTTGTAGGACGAGCATTATTACCCATTTCTGCACCATGTGTAGGACCGTAATAGATTACGAAACTATGTTCGTCACCATAGAACTGTCGTCCTAATTTTGCAGACCATGACCAAAATACATCTTCCATTGCGATGTTAGCTTCTGCTACCTGAATACTGTCTAGATATCCATTAATGGAGTCTGTTTTCTGAACGGTGTTGTTACCATCAGCCGGTACAGCTTCACCCCAGTATTTGTCTTCGTTTAAGAATGTAATGTTTGCTCTTACATCATCTAGAAGATCAAACCCTAAACCATAGATCACTCTCACTTGAGTATTTCTATAGTCTGAGTTACTTAAACCATAGCTGTAGTTAGTATGATTTACACCGAGAATTTCGATTTCACCATATGTTTCTACATTGTCAAGAATTTGAGCGTTAGCTGGTACGAATAGTGCCATAACTAATGCCAAACCTAATAGCTTTTTCATTGCGTTTCCTCCTAATCA
>JABHZW010000059.1 GCA_018656005.1 Candidatus Pseudelusimicrobium marinum
GTAAGATTAGGCTTTATTCAGGACTGGCAGTCTAGATGGTTCGCTCCTAAGAACATGCCAGCTTTTATAATGGAAGATAGTCAAATTAGAGCTTTAATAAATAAAAGATTTAAAACAGCTGCTGTAAGTTCTGTAGGAATAGAACGAGCAGGTTCTTTTTTAAGAGTAAATATACACACAGCAAGACCTGGTGTAATTATTGGTAAAAAAGGCGTAGATATTGAAAAGCTAAGAAAAGATTTAGAAAAGTTTTCTGGTAATAAAACTTTCATCAATGTGATAGAAATTAAAAACCCAGAAAGCGATGCAAATTTAGTAGCACAAGCAATTGCAATGCAAATAGAAAAAAGAGCACACTATGCAATGGTGATGAAGAAATCTATCGACAGAGCAATGGCAGCAAGAGCGTTGGGTATAAAGATAATGGTATCTGGTCGTCTAGGCGGAGCAGAGATTGCTAGAAGCGAATGGAAAAAAGAAGGCAGAATACCACTTCATACATTGTGTGCAGATATAGATTACGGTTTCTTTGAAGCAAATACAATAAGCGGTAAAATAGGTATAAAAGTTTGGATATATAAGAAGAAACATTTTGCTAAATCTCCAAAAGAAATTCTTAACAAGTTAAGAAAAGAAAGAGAAATGGTAGGAAGTTTATCTGGTAAACCAGCTGAAAGTAAAAAACCTGTAGAACCGACAGTTTCTGTAAAAGAATCCGTTGTTGTAACAGAAAAAAAAGCGGAAGCTAAAAAAGTAGTAAAAAAACCAGCAACAAAAAAAGTAGCAGAAAAGAAAGCATCGGCTGTTAAAAAAGCTGTTGTCAAAAAAGCAGAACCTAAAGCTGAAAAGAAAGCACCTGCTAAAAAAACTGCTGTAAAAAAAACAGTTGCAAAAAAGGATACAAAAGATAAATAAATTTTAAATAGGACTACGGTGGCAGTAGAGTAGAAGCGAAACTAGTGTGATGTAGTCACGAAAATAAGGATAAAAATATGTTAATGCCAAAGAGAGTAAAATATAGAAAACCGCATTCAGCTCCAAGAATAAAAGGGCCGACAACAAGAGGCGCAACAGTTGCCTTTGGTGAGTTTGGTTTAAAAGCATTAGAACCTAAATGGATAACAGCCAGACAAATTGAAGCATCAAGGATTGTGCTTTCAAGATTTGTAAGAAAGAAAGGTAAAATGTGGATAAGAATTTTCCCAGATAAAGCAATTACCAAACAACCTGCAGAAACAAGACAAGGTAAAGGTAAAGGTGCACCAGATCATTGGGTAGCAGTAGTAAAACCAGGAAGAATATTGTTTGAAGTAGAAGGAACAGATTTTGAATCTACAAAAAGAGCATTTAGACTTGCATCAGACAAACTTCCAATAAAAACAAAAATAGTGGTACGCAAGTAAGAATTTGGGTGGCAATAAAGCAATAACAGAACAAGTGTTATATAGCCACAAAAACAAAGGAAAAAAGAAATGAAAGTAACAGCGAAAGAAACATTAAAAAAGAAAAGTTTAGAAGATTTAAAAAAACTTTTAAAAGATAAACAAGAAAAGATGTTTAATCTTAAGTTCAAACACAACGCAACTCCTATCGGCAACCCGTTAGAGATAAAAGCATTAAGAAGGGAAATTGCATTGTTAAATACTTTAATATCGCAGAAACAGGGCGAAGGTAAATAAAAATGGAAAAAGAACAAGATAAAAGAGGATCAAGAAAAGCGCTTGTTGGCATTGTAGTATCAGATAAACAAAGCACAACAAGGGTAATAAAAGTAGAAAGACTTATGAGACATGCTTTCTACGGAAAAATTGTAAAAAGAGCAAAGAAGTATCATGCTCACGACAAAGACAACGCAAGCAAAATGGGCGACAAAGTAGAAATAATGAGCGTAAAGCCAGTTTCTAAACTTAAAAAATGGCTTGTAACTAAAGTAATAGAAAAAGCACAAGGCTAATTTGTAATTTAATACGGAGTTAAAGATATGATTCAGTTAAGAAGTATAGTGACAGTGGCTGACAATTCTGGAGCAAAGAAAGTTCAATGTTTCAAAGTGAAGGGTGGAAGTCATAGAAAATTTGCCGGTCTAGGTGATATAGTTGTGTGTTCTGTAAGGGATACATTACCAAAATCTCCAATAAAGAAAGGTGATGTTATAAAAGCAGTAGTAGTAAGAGTCAAGAAAGAAGAAAGAAGAAAAGACGGCTCTTATATAAGATTTGACGAAAATGCAGTTTGCATAATTGGTGATGCTAATGAACCAAAAGGCACTCGTGTTTTTGGTCCGATAGCAAGAGAATTAAGAGAAAGAAATTTCCTTAAAATAATCTCACTTGCGCCAGAGGTAGTATAGTTATGAAAATAAAAAAGAATGATAAAGTAATAGTATTATCTGGCAAAGATAAAGGCAAACAAGGCGAAGTGAGAAGTGTTTTGTCTGGTAAAGGCAAGGTAGTAGTAAGCGGTATCAATATGATATCCAAATGTGTAAAGCCAACCCAAGACAAAAAGGGCGGAATAGAGAAGATGGAAGCAGCTTTAGATGCATCTAATGTAGCAATAGTATGTGCAACATGTAAGAAAGGTGTAAAAATATCTTCGAAAGCTCTTGAAAATGGCGACAAAATAAGAATTTGCAGAACATGCAAAAAGCAAATATAGTTTTTAGGTAGTATAAAAAATGACAGAAAAAAAAGAAACTAAAAAAACAGCAAAATATGAACCAAGATTAAAAAGTTTGTATAAAAGCAAAGTAATAGAAAGCTTAAAGAAAGATTTAGGCGTTAAAAATGTTATGTCTGTACCAAAGGTAGAAAAAGTAATAATCAGTATGAGCGTAAACGAAGCAAAAGAAAATGTTGCTTTATTAGATATCGCTAAAAAAGATTTAACTTCAATATCTGGACAAGCAGCACAAACAAGAAAAGCAAAAAAATCTATATCTAACTTTAAAGTAAGAGAAGGTATGCCACTTGGTGTAATAGTTACATTAAGAGGTAATAGAATGTACGAATTTTTGGACAGATTTATATCAATCGCATGTCCTAGAATAAGAGACTTTCAGGGTTTCAACAACAAAAGTTTTGATGGAAGAGGAAACTTGAATTTAGGGATAAAAGATCATTACATATTCCCAGAAGTGAATGTGGATAAATCGCCCAAATCTAGGGGACTAAACATAACATTTGTAACAACAACAACCGAAGATGATGCATCAAGAAAGTTGTTAACTTATATGGGTATCCCATTTAGAAAGAAAGGAGCAAAGTAATGGCTACAGAAGCATGGATAGCAAAGATGCGCAAAGCTCAGAAGTATGCTGTAAGATATCGAAATAGATGTCAGGTATGCGGACGACCGAGAGGTTATTATAGAGACTTTGGTCTTTGTAGAATTTGTTTTAGGAAGATGGCACATCAAGGCTTAATTCCTGGAGTGAGAAAATCAAGTTGGTAGAATTTTTAAGAAACTAACTCTACTATAAAGCTTTCACATTAAAAAAAGCTGGGTAGAAAGTAGTTTTGAGATTGAAAAATAAAAAAAAGTGTTGCATAACATACGGTGGCAATAAAGTAGAAACAGCAAAGTGTAATATAGCCACAAAAACAAAGAAAGAGGTGCCCTTGGCACAGGTGGCAAAGAAGCATTAGCAAAACAAGTGTTATGTGGATACGGAAACAAGGAAGAAAAAAATGGATCAGATAGCAGATTTATTGACAAGAATAAGAAATGTCAATGCAAAGAAAAAAGAAAAAACTGATATCCCTTTTTCAAAATTGAAAGAAGAGATATTAAGAGTACTAAAAGACGAAGGTTTTATATTAAACTATAAAGCTTTTCATAACGATAATAAGGGCGGAATTATAAGAGTATTTTTAAAATATTCTGCGAAAAACGAACCCGTAATACAAGGTCTCAAAAGAGTATCCAAACCTGGGAACAGAGTATATAGCGCACATGATAGCATTCCTAAGGTAAGAGGTAGTTATGGGATATCAATATTATCAACATCAGAAGGTGTTATGACAAGCTCCAAAGCCAAGAAGAAGAAAGTTGGCGGCGAAGTATTGTGTCAAGTTTGGTAATTTTAAAGGATTATAAAAATGAGTAGAGTAGGAAAACAACCAATTTTAATACCAGACAATGTCAAAGTAGACATTAAGGGCAGTGTAGTATCAGCAAGCGGACCATTAGGTAATTTAAGTTTTACTTTAATGGAAGGTATAACTGTTGCTATTGAAGAAAAAAACTTAGTTGTGACAGCAACAAACTTACATAAAGGTAAACAAGCAATGTTTGGTACAACAAGAGCAAGATTAAGCAACTTAGTAGAAGGTGTATCCACAGGTTTTGTAAAAACTTTAGAAATACATGGCTTAGGGTACAGATCTAATGTAGCAGGAAACAAAATCAATTTAGATTTAGGTTTCTCACACCCAGTATCATTTGATTTACCAGTTGGTGTATCAGCAGAAGCAGATGCAAAAGCAAACACATTGACAATAAAAGGTAATGATAAAGCTGTAGTTGGCGATATTGCTGCACAAATTAGAAAATTAAGACCACCAGAACCATACAAAGGTTCTGGAATAAGATATAAAGGCGAACGAGTACAAAGAAAAGCTGGTAAGGCAGCAAGTACTGGTAAGTAATATTACGGGAAAAAAGAAAAATGAAGAGTAAAAACGAAAGATACGAATTTAGAAAAAGTAGAGTACGAACAAAGCTTTTTAAAAATGGAATAAACAGACCAAGACTTTGTGTATATAAAAGTTTGAAATACTTGTATGCTCAAGTAATAGACGATAATACAGGCAATGTGTTGGTGAGCGCAACAACTCTATCAAAAGAGTTAGATGGGCAGTATAAAACTTCAGGCAAAAGCATAGAAGCGGCAAAAGCATTAGGTGCATTGATAGCAAAAAAATCAACAGCTGCAAAAATAACAGAAGTATGTTTTGACAGAGGTGGAAGTTTGTACCATGGAAGGCTTAAAGCATTAGCAGACTCAGCACGAGAAGCTGGGCTTAAATTCTAAGTAAGGAAAATATAATGTCAGATAAACCATTAAATAAAAAAATAGAGAAAAAAGGTTCTGAAGAAATTTTAGTTGCAGGTAGAAATAAAACCGAAGTACAAAATGTTGTAAACATCGCAAGAACAACAAAAGTTGTTAAAGGTGGTAAAAGGTTTGGTTTCAGAGCGCTAGTAGTTGTAGGAAACGGACATGGTAAAGTTGGAGCTGCAATAGGTAAAGCAAACCAAGTACAGTTAGCAATACAAAAAGCAGTATCTAAAGCAAGAAAATGCACAATAGAATTTCCTATTACAGAAAAGGGTTCAATACCGCACGAAATCATAGGCGATTTTGGTGCAAGCAAAGTTTGGATGAAACCAGCTTCTGAAGGTACTGGTGTTATAGCTGGTGCAGGTTCAAGAGCAGTTTTAGAAGCAGGTGGGATAACAAATATTTTATCTAAAAATTTAGGTAGCACAAACGCTTGTAATATGGTTTATGCAACTGTTGAAGCATTAAAACAATTAAAAAGCAAACAACAAACTTTGGAACTTCGAGGTAAATTTGAAGAATCCAAAAAAGAAGAAACCAAGTAGGGGCTTTAGTAAGGTGGCTATAAAGCATTAGCAAAACAAGTGTTATATAGAAACTTTAAACAAGGAAAAAAGAAATGATTAAATTAAATGAATTATCTCCTAAAGCAGGAAGCAAGAAAAAAAGAACAAGACTAGGCATGGGACTTGGCTCTGGTAAAGGTAAAACCTGCGGAAGAGGCACAAAAGGTCAAATGAGTAGAAGTGGTAACACACGAAAAGAAGCAAAAGAAGGTGGACAAACAACCTTAATAAGAAGAATCCCAAAAAGTGGATTTTCTAATGCAAGATTTTCTAAAAAAGTAGAAAGTGTAAATGTAAGTAGATTAGCAAAAGAATTTAAAGCAGACACAAACATTACGCTAGAACTTTTAAAAGAAAAAAATATTGTTGCTACTATTAAAAGAGTAAAAGTTTTAGGTCATGGAAAAATAGAACATGCATTAACAGTTAATGCACATTCATTTTCTAGTGGTGCAAAAAAGGCAATCGAAACAGCTGGCGGAAAAGCAGTTGTTATAGAAATTAAACAAACACCAAATATGAAATTGCCAAAAAAGAAAAAATAGGAAAAAAGAAATGGACCAAAACAATGCATTGAATATGTTCAAATCATCGGATCTTAAAAAAAGATTGCTATTTGTGTTAATCGCATTAGCTATTTTTAGATTAGGTGCGGCTATACCAATTCCAGGTATAAATGCAGATGCTCTAAAAGCAATATTTGAAGCAAACAAAGGCGGAATACTTGGCATTTTAGATATGTTTTCTGGTGGTGCTTTAGGTAAATTCTCTATACTTGCACTTGGTATTATGCCATACATTAATGCAAGTATTATTATGAGTTTATTAAAAGGTGCTCATGTATTACCTATATTGGATAGTCTATCTAAAGAAGGTGAAGCTGGAAGACGAAAAATAAATCAAATAACAAGAGTGTTCGCATTAGTATTATCCGTATTACAAAGTTTTGGTTTAACATTCGCTTTAGCAAAAATGTCGGCACCGGGTGGAGTATCAGCGGTTATTAATCCATCACCAATATTTTATATTACAACTATTATTACTTTAGCAACCGGAACAATGTTTATCATATGGCTTGGTGAACAAATCACAGAAAGAGGCATAGGTAACGGAATAAGTTTGATAATTTTTGCAGGTATAGTAGAAAGATTACCTGCAGCGGTAAAAGGTGTAATTAGTTTAGTACTAGCAGAAGAACTTACATTAGTATTTGCAATCATATTAACAGCAGCAGTATTTTTGATAATGGGCTTTGTTGTATGGGTGGAAACAGGTCAGAGGCAGATACCAGTTCAGTATGCAAAGAGAATGGTAGGCAGACAAATGTACGGCGGACAAACAACATATTTACCAATAAAAGTAGATCAAAGTGGTGTTATAGCAGTTATCTTTGCAATGGCGCTTATGAGTTTACCTTTAACACTTGCACAATTTAATCCAGAAGCAATATGGGCACAAAAAATAGTAGATGCTATGCAAAGTGCAAATGCAATTTACTTAGCAGTGCTTGGTGGTTTGATAATGTTCTTCTGTTATTTTTATAACTCAATTACATTTAATCCAAAAGAATTTGCAGACAATTTAAAAAAATGGGGTGGTTTCATCCCAGGTATAAGACCAGGTGAACCTACAAGACAATATATTGAATGGGTACTTAACAGAATAACATTCTTTGGTGCATTATTTATTGTGGCAATAGCAATAATGCCTTCAATAGCACAAGCACAGTTTAATGTGCCGTTCTATTTTGGTGGCACAGCGATACTTATCGTAGTTGGTGTTGCATTAGATACCGTAGGACAAATTCAAGCTCACGCGATGAGCAGAAATTATGAACCATTAATGAAAGGCAAAAAGATTAAAGGCCGATGGTTCAACGTGGGTAGTTAATATGAATTTAATTTTATTAGGAAGCCCAGGCAGTGGAAAAGGTACACAAGCAAAATATTTGAAAGAGAAATATAATTTAAGTCATATTTCTACAGGCGACATTTTTAGAGAAGAGATAAAAAAAGAAACAGAATTTGGACAAAAAGTTTCAAAAATCATAAAAAGCGGGGAACTTGTACCCGACCAGCTAGTTATAGAAGCATTAGCTTCTAATATAAAAGGTAAAGAACAAGGATTGATCTTTGACGGATTTCCAAGAACCGTAGAACAAGCAAAAGCTTTAAACAATTTACTTGAAGCAGAAGGCAGAACACTAGATGCAGTTATTTTTATAGATGTAGACGAAGAGCTAGTTATAAAAAGAATAATATCTAGAAAAGTATGCAAAAGTTGTGGCGAAGTTTATGGAATAAACTTTCCAGCTGGTGAAGGCGATAAATGTAAAAAATGTGGCGGACAAGCTGTAACAAGAGCAGATGATAATGAAGAATCTATAAAAAATAGATTATCAGTATATCAAAAGCAGACAGCTCCATTGATAGCATTTTACGAAGCAGTTGGTAAATTAATAAAAGTAGATGGTGCAAAATCTATAGAAGATACCACCGAAGATATCGCAGTAGCTTTAGATAAATAGTTTTATGATAGTAATTAAAACGGAAGCTGAAATAGAAAGAATGAAAGTGGCTGGTAAAGTAGTGGCTCAAGTCTTAGAAATTTTGCGAGAAGCAATTAAGCCGGGTGTGTCAACTAAACAGTTAGACACCATAGCTTATAACAAAATAAAAGAACTTGGAGCAGAGCCTGCATTTTTGAATTATCATGGTTTCCCAGCAAGTATATGTGCAAGTATAAATGAAGAATTAGTTCACGGTATCCCAAGCGAGCAAAGAATTTTGAAGCAAGGCGATATTATTAGTATTGACACGGGTGCAAAAATTGGTGGTTTTTACGGCGATGCAGCTATAACAGTTGCGGTTGGTAAAATAAGTCACGAAGCACAAAGGTTAATGGATGTTACCAAACAATGTTTGAAATTAGCAATAAAAGAAGCTAAACCAGGTAATTATTTGGGCGATATTGGATATGCAGTTCAAAAGCATGCAGAAGCAAATGGTATGAGCGTGGTAAGAGATTTTGTTGGACATGGCATAGGTCGTGCTTTACACGAAGAGCCACAAATACCAAACTTTGGCAACAAAGGCACAGGTGTTTTACTAGAAGAAGGTATGGTATTTGCTTTAGAACCAATGGTAAATTTGGGAAATTTTGATGTCAAAGTAAGTGACGATAATTGGAAAGTAGTATCAAAAGACGGAAAAATAAATGCACATTTTGAGCATACAATAGCGATAACAAAAAACGGTGCAAAGATTTTAACGGAGTTATAAATGAGCAAAGATAAGATAGAAGTTGAAGGAAAAATTTTAGAATCCTTACCAAATGCAATGTTCAAAGTAGAAATTGAAGGCGGTAAGGTAATATTAGGGCATATATCTGGTAAGATGAGAGTTCATCATATAAGGATATTGCCTGGTGATAAAGTGAAATTGGAGTTATCTCCATACGATTTAACACGCGGCAGAATAATCTACAGGGAGAAATAATTCTTTTTGTAAGGTGGCGAAAAAACACTAGCAAAACTAGTGTTATGCGCGGGGCGAGGCTCTCGCCTAGAAGATTAAACAAGGACAAAAAAGATGAAAGTACGAGCGAGTGTAAAAAAGATATGTAATAAATGTCAAATAGTAAAACGCAAAGGTGTTTTACGAGTAGTTTGTGAAGTCAAGAAACACAAGCAAAGACAAGGATAATTTTAAGGAGAGAATGTAAAATATGGCAAGGATATCAGGTATAGATTTACCAAAAAATAAAAGAATAGATGTAGCACTATGTTATATATATGGAATAGGTCCAAAGACCGCAAAAGATATATTGGCTAGTGTAGAAGGCAAAATAGAACCTTCAACTCGTGTGAAAGATTTAACAGAAGCACAAGCAGGTTTATTGAACACAGTAATACAAAAAAATCACAAAGCTGAAGGTGAATTAAGAAGGGAAGTATCTCAAAATATACATAGATATATAGAGATAGGTTCTTATAGAGGATTGCGACACAGAAGAAGTCTTCCAGCAAGAGGACAGCGAACAAAAACAAATGCAAGAACTGGCAGAGGACGAAGAAGAACTGTGGGTGCTGGCAAGGTAGCAAAAAAATAAATTTAAAAGTATTACATAACATACGGTGGCTATAAAGTAGGAACGAAACAAGTGTTATGTGGTCACGGAAACAAAGGAAAGAAAAAGGAAAAAAGAAATGGTAGAAGAAAAAAAACAATCTAAAAAACCCGTTGGTAAGAAGAAAGCTAAAAAAGCTGGACCAATTGGTATAGTACATATAAAATGTTCTTTTAACAATACGATAGTAACAGTGACAGATGAGAAGGGTAATTCAGTATCCTGGTCTTCATCTGGTGCAAACAATTTTAAAGGAACAAAAAAAGGCACTCCATTCGCAGCACAAATAACATGTAGCAAAGCTGTACAAAAAGCTTACGATATGGGTGTAAGACAAGTGTCTGTAAAAGTTTCTGGTCCTGGTCCGGGCAGAGAAACAGCAATAAGAGCGATATCATCTATTGGTGTGACAGTGACATCTATAAAAGATGTAACAACAATACCACATAATGGTTGCAGACCACCAAAAGCAAGAAGAGTATAATAGGAGAGTATAAGATTTATGGCAAGATATACAGGATCAAGTTGTAAAAAATGCAGAAGATTAGAAACAAAACTATTTTTAAAAGGTTCAAAATGTTTCAATAACTGTGTTTTAACAAAAAGAGAAGGAGCAACCGCTGGTAGAAGAGGCGGAGCAGGTAAAAAGCGAAGAGGCAAATTATCTGAATATGCAATTCATTTAAATGAAAAGCAAAAAGCAAGATTTTCAACCGGAATGGGTGAAAGACAATTTAGCAATTTGTTTAAAAAAGCAACAAAAACCACAGGACAAACAGGTGAAAACTTCTTGGGTATGTTGGAAACAAGATTAGACAATATGGTAAGAAGAGCAGGGTTTGCAATGTCGTTAAGAACAGCAAGACAAATCGTATTTCACGGACATGTTTTTGTAAATGGCAAAAAAATGGATATACCATCTTACCCAGTAAAAGAAGGTCAAAAAATTACGATATCAACAGAAATGGCTAACAGTCCAATTGTAAAACTAGCATTAGAAGAAGCAGAAAAAAGACAGTTAAGACCAAGTTTCATTGAATATCAAGCAGACAAACATACAGCAGTTTTAACTAGAAAGCCAACAAGAGAAGAAATGTCTCAAGCTGTTAACGAACAGTTAATTATTGAGTATTACTCTAAGTAGTAATTAGATTTTTGGAGGATAAATATATGGAATTTGCAAGTTTAGTATTACCAACAAAGGTTATATTAGATTCAAAAACAGCTACAAATTCTTACGGGAAATTTATAGCAGAACCGTACCAAAGTGGTTACGGACATACTGTAGGAAACAGTTTAAGAAGAATTGCATTATCAAGTTTGGAAGGCAGTACAATAACTGCAGTAAAAATAAAAGGTGTTATTCACGAATACAGTACACTACCAAATGTTAAAGAAGATGTAATTAACATTTTGTTAAACCTAAAAAGATTAAGAACTAAACTTGAAGGTAAAGACAAAGATTACATAATGTTATCAGTAAAAAAACAAGGTGTAGTAACCGGTAAAGATATATCGGAAAGTGCAAATACAAAAATCATCAATAAAGATTTAGTATTAGCAAACCTTGAAGCTGGTGGTAGTTTGGAAATAGAAATTGAAGTATCCAAAGGTAAAGGATATGTAGCTGAAGAAGAAATAGCAAAAGTACAAAGACCAGAAGGTTTTATACCAATGGATGCAGTATTTTCGCCGATAGTAAAAATACAATATAATGTTGAACCTGCTCGTGTTGGTCAAAAAACCGACTATGACAGACTTGTATTTGAAATAACAACAGACGGCAGTATTGAACCAAAAATTGCATTATCTGAAGCAGCAAAACTTTTAAAACAAAGCTTAAATATTTTTACAATCGAAGCAGACGAAGCAGACGAAACTGAAGAAGTAATACCTGCTCCTGTAGAACAAAAGGAAGTAAAAGCAGAAGGTAATGATGATTTAGATCAAAGTATAGAATTTATTGAACTTTCTTCAAGATCTGTAAATTGTTTAAAATCTGAAAACATACATACTGTTAGAGATTTATTATCTAAAACAGAAAGTGAACTTAAAATAATCAAAAATTTCGGAAGCAAATGTTTGGTAGAAATAGCAGACAGGCTAAAAGAAATGGATTTAAGTTTAGCAGACGAAGTTAAAAAAAAGAAATAGTCGGCAGTGCCGACGGACTTTGTGTCTTCGGCTTACGAATTGTTTAAAATATTAGCGAGCATACGGTGGCAATAAAGTAGAAACAAAACTAGTGTAATGTAGCCACAGAAACGAGGATAAAAAAGAATGATTAAGAATTTAGGATATAGAAAATTATCTAAGACAAGCAGTCATAGAAAAGCGATGTTAACAAACATGGCGACTAGCATAATACTTCACGAGCAAATTGAAACAACGGTTCCAAAAGCAAAAGAAGTAAGAAGAGTAGTAGAAAAAGTTATAACAGAAGCAAAAAAAGGGCAACATTTAAAAGTGAGAAACACAATAAAAGACAAAGTTGCTTTCAATAAATTGTTTGAAGTTTTAGCAAAAAGATACGAAACTCGCCCAGGCGGATATACTAAGATAATGAAATCTGGTATACGGCGTGGTGACAATGTTGAAACAGCATTAGTGAAATTAGTTGATTAATTTGGTAGAATAAAAAAGATATGGTTATAGATTTTTTAGGGGGATTATTTTCTAACGATATGGGAATGGATCTGGGAACAGCAAATTCCTTAATATACGTTAAAGATAAAGGCATCGTACTTAGAGAGCCTTCTGTTGTTGCTATGGACAGAGACACTGGCGAAATAAAAGCAGTAGGCAGTAAAGCTAAGCAGATGCTAGGAAGAACTCCCGCAAATATAATAGCTGTGAGACCTTTAAGAAATGGCGTTATCGCAGACTTTGAAGTCACACATGAGATGATTAAGTATTTCATCAAAAAGGTACACAGCCACAAGACACTTTTGCGACCTAGAATAGTAATCGGAATACCATCGGATATTACTGGTGTAGAACGACGAGCTGTAATAGATGCTGCAAGACAAGCAGGCGCAAGAGAAGTGGATTTATTAGAAGAACCTATGGCAGCAGCCATGGGGGCAGATTTACCTATAGCAGAACCAAATGCAAGTATGGTTGTAGATATCGGTGGAGGCACAACAGAAGTAGCGGTAATATCGCTTGGCGGAATGGTTGTGGCAAAATCGATAGATGTTGCAGGCGATGAACTTACAGATTGCATAATTCAATATTTCAGAAAGAAGTATAATCTTGTAATTGGGGAAAGTACAGCAGAAAATGTGAAAATGAGCATTGGCTCTGTATATCCTTTAAAAGAAGAAATGAAATTGGAAGTAAAAGGGCGAGATCAAACTCAGGGTCTTCCAAGAACATTAAATGTAACTTCTGAAGAAATAAGACATGCATTGCTTGAACCATTCAAACTTATAGTGGATGTTGTAAAAAATACACTAGAAGAAACACCACCAGAACTTGCTGCAGATTTGGTTGATAGAGGATTAGTGCTCGCAGGAGGCGGTTCGCTTTTACGAGGAATAACAGACTTGTTAAGAGTAGAAACCAAACTACCTGTACACAGAGCAGCAGATCCTTTAAGCTGTGTAGCAGTAGGCACTGGGAAGAGACTTGAAGACTTGGCAGAACAAGGTAGCAATATATCTTCTTGGTGGCAAAAGAAGTAAGGTAAATTTTAATTTATATTTAGCGGTAAAACGATTTATTTTTAAATAAAGCGGGAATTCTTCAGAAATTAATTGAAGTGTTCCCGCTTTATTGCTTTTAGAGGAAAAAAATAGTGAACAATAATAGACTTTTAAATATATCGGCAAGTTTTTTTATCATACTAAGTATGATACTTATGCTTTTGCCTTTAGATGGGTCTGTAGGAAGTTTTAGAAACTTATTGTCTTATGTATTTATCCCACAAATAAAAGGTTCTAACTATACATACGATTATAGTTCTGGTGTTGCAGTAAGAGTTAAACAACTTATCAATGCGCATCAGGAAAACGAAAAACTAAAAGAAGAAATGAAAAGTTTAATGCTAAACAAAAGTCAAACAGACGACATTCAAAAAGAAAATCAAAGACTTGCTAGTATTTTAGGTATAAAAAATAAACAAAATTTAAATGGCGTTTGGGCAAGAGCAACATATAAAGAACCGTCCCGATGGAACACTGTTATTATAGATAAAGGTGAAAAAGATGGGCTTTTAAAAAATTCTGCAGTTATTGGTATCAATAATACACAAGTTGGGCTTGTTGGTAAAATTATCGAGGTTAATAAAGATAATTCCAAAGTATTATTAATAACTGATAAAGAATTTTCTGTTGCATGTTCCGTTGGTAAAGGCAACTGGCATGGTTTGTTAGAAGGCAGTGGCGATACAGATTTAGAAATTAAATATGTGCCTATAAATGCGGGCATAATAAAAGGCGAAGATGTTTTTACATCTAATTTAAGTGCAGTTTTTAGAGAAGGAATAAAAATAGGAACAATATCTGAAGTGGAAAGTGGAGGAGGAGAATTTAAAACATTTCTTCACCTAAAATCTAATCCACTTGTAAATATTGGTTCTTTAAAAGAGGTTTTTGTTCTAACAGGAAAATAAAAGGTTCTCAACTAAACACTAGCAAAACTGGTGTTATGTAGAGAGTTTAAAAAAAGAGGAGTGGGTTTCCCACATGGTACACTTAGTTAAAATTTTTATTTTATTTGTTTTGATGAGCATCCTACATTGGGTGGGAGTATCCTTTATGGGTATTTTTAGACCAGATGTGATGTTTATTTTTGCGATGGCACTTGCAGTTTGTGCTTTGCCATTGGAAGGGTACTTATTTATATTTTTAAGTGGGTTATTTTTAGATTTTTGGGGAAGCAGTTTGTTCGGCGGATATGCTTTAACTTTTTGTTTAATAGCATATATAGTTTACTTTTTAAGAGATAGAATGAATTTCGAAAATATTATATCGCAAGTAGTTTTAATTTTTGTACTTTCATTACTTGCGGGTTTGGTGTACGGTTTAATAAGTTATATATTCTCTGGGATTTATATAGCAGACAGTTTTGTGGATATGCTTAGAAAAGCATTGTTTGATGCTATATTTGCACCAATAATATTTTTTATCGTTTTTAGAGTTATAAAACTTAGATAGCAATAAGTTTTTTAACCACAAATTTAGAACAAGGACAAAAAAATGTCACTTGAAAAAAAATACCTTTTTGGTAAATTAAAATTTTTATGGGTTTTAGCTGTAATTTTCAGCTTTGTAGTATTTGTTAGATTGTTTCATATCCAAATAATCAATCATAAACATTATTTAGAAGAAGCTGAAAGTAATAGAACTCATGTAATCTACAAAGTAGCACCACGAGGCAGAATATTTACAGAAGATAATGTAATAATAGCGTCTAATGGTCCTACATTTAGCTTGTATTATCTGCCAAATGCTAGAAAAAATATTAAATATTTAAACGAGCTGGCAGAAGACATTTCTAAAAAAATCAACAAAAACAAAGACGAAATTTTTGCAAGCCTAAAAAAAGCTAATGATACTAAAAGAGCTGTTTTGCTTGGCGATAATTTATCCCCAAAATCTATATATACATATGCGGAACTAAAAGACGCTATTCCTAATATAGAATTTATAGAAAATACTAAAAGGTTTTATCCATTTGATAATATGGCATCGCATTTAATAGGTTTTATCGGGGTTATAGACAAAAAAGATTGGCAAGACCAATATATAAAAAGCAATTATCGTTATGATAATAAAATTGGTCAAAGTGGAATAGAAAAACGATTTGAAAAATATTTAAAAGGTAGAGATGGTGGAGTATTTTTAGAAATAGATTCTAAAGGCAGAGTAAAAAATATAATGCAAAGCAGAAGTTGGCGACCCGGTGCCGATGTTCATTTAACATTGAACCATAAACTTCAGCAAGTGGCGGAAGAAGGGCTAAAAAAATCCATCAGTGGTTTGGGTGCAGTTGTCGTTATGAACCCGCAAAACGGAAAAATTTTAGCAATAGCATCAGCTCCAAGTTATGATTTAAATAAGTTCGTAAGTTATTATGACGAAAACCCGTCTGGCTATGTTAATACGGGGATAATGGAATATAATTTAGCTGTTAAGGGTTTGTATCCACCGGCAAGTGTTTTTAAAATTTTAGTATCAATAGCAGCACTTGAAAACAATATAATAAATAAAGAAGATGAGGTTTTATGTAAAGGTTCTTTATGGCTTGGGAATAGAGAATTTGGTTGTTGGAAAACTCATGGTAAAACAAATTTTTGGGACGCATTAAAACATTCTTGTGATGTTTATTTTTACACATTAGCACAAAAAATGGGCGCTTTTTTGATAGAAAAATATCAAAATAAATTTCATTTAAGCGAGCCTACCTATATTGATATGGAAGGCGAAAAAGCAAGTTATACATTTGGACCAAAAGAAAGATTTGATAGAAAAGGATACTGGTATGCAGGCGATAATTTGAATATGTGTATAGGTCAGGGCGAGCTTTTAATAACACCAATAAAAATGGCACAGTTCATAAGTGCTGTGGCAAATGGTGGTAAACTTTGGAAACCATATTATGTAGATAAAATTGTTTCACAAAACGGTAAAACATTATTTGCAGAAAAAGAAAAACTTCTTGGCGATGCAAAAATAAAACCAGAAACAAAACAGATTATGGATAAAGCTTTAAAAAATGTAGTAGATGCCGGCACAGGTTGGGCAGTAAATATGAGAGGGGTGGATGTTATGGGTAAAACTGGTACAGCTCAAAATCCACACGGCGAAGATCATGGTTGGTTTGTAGCTTATGCTAATTTACCAGACGAAGAACCAGAAATTGTTGTGGTAGTATTTGTTCAACATGGCAAAAGCGGAAGTAGCGGTGCAGGACCAGTAGCAAGAAAAATTTTGAATGAATATTTTAAGGACAGAGTATGAAACCACTAAACCTAGGAATAAAAAGAACAACATTAGACATCACACTTTTAGCGGTGTTTGTATCTTTAGTATTAATAGGTACAATGGCGATAATGTCTGCAGTTAGTGGTACAAGTTTTGCAGAACAAATATTAAGAACCCATTTTGTAGCAATCATACTTGCGGTTGTTGTGTTTATATTAAGCTGGTCGCTTAACTATCAAGTATTTTCAGATCAGTGGAAAGTTTTATACGGCATAATGATACTCACTCTTATTGCAGTTTTGATTATAGGAGTTTCAGACAGAGGATCTCGTAGTTGGTTTAGGTTACCATTTTTCTCTATACAACCATCGGAACTTTGTAGGGTTGGTTTAATAATGGTTATGGCATCTTTCTTACATTTTAATTATAGAAGAATAGCAGACCCGCAGGTAATAATAAAAGTTTGCGCACTAATTTTACCAATGTTCGCACTTGTTATGATGCAACCAGATTTTTCGTGGGTGGTAATAACCTTTCCAACAATTTTTGCAATGTTATATGCAAGCGGTGTTAATATGTTTTATTTAATCATTATCTGCGGGTATGCTGGTATTAGTGGTTTATTCCCGATAATGTGGACTTTGTTCGACCTAAAACCAGACCTTTTAGATTACAGAGTATTTTCATTTTTAGATGGGCTTTCAAATTTCGGTTGGAATACATTCATCTTTTGTGGTGCAGCGATAGTGCTTGGTTATTTGGTTTGGTATTCGCTTCGTCAGCTTAGAATAATGGCACCAACATTTTATGTATTACTTGCAGTTACGGTTTTACTTGCTGGGTTTTTTAGTGGTGTGTTTATAGATAAACAAATAAAAAACTATCAGCGAAAAAGAGTAGAAGCGTTTTTAGAACCAACTTCAGACCCTAAGGGTGCTGGGTATAATGTTATCCAGTCCAAAATAGCGATAGGTAGTGGCGGTTTTGTTGGTAAGGGATTATTTTCTGGCACTCAAGCTCGTTTAGGGTTTGTGCCAGAACGACATACAGATTTTATATTAGCCGTAGTCGGCGAAGAAATGGGTTTTATGGGTATGTTAGCGGTGTTGCTACTATATCTCATTATGCTGTACCGTGTGTATAGTGTGGCGCTTGTTTCTAGCGATATGTTTGGCTTTTTAGTATGTTGTGGCGTATTTAGTATGTTTTTGGTTTATCTGGTGGTAAACTTTGGTATGATAGTAGGATTATTGCCGGTAGCAGGGATACCTCTGCCGTTAATATCTTATGGCGGATCCAACTTAGTATCTAGTGTTTGGGCACTTGGGCTGGTAGAATCTATATACGCAAGAAGAATTACAGTAGTTTAGAGGAAATTGTGGATAATAAAGTTTATAAGTTTAGAATAAGATACGAAAAAAAAGGTGATTTAACAAAATTAAATCATCTTGAAACTATAAGCTTGTTTAGAAAAGTGATATTAGAAACTGGTTGGCAATTTTATTCAGCAAAACGGGCTGAAAATCAACCAAGAATGTCGTTTGGCAGTGCATTGAGTGCAGAATATGAGAGCGAATGCGAATATGTAGATATTTTTCTAATACAAAAAGTTTTGGAAAAAGAATTATTTAGTAGTTTTAAAAAACATAATATAATTGTTTTAGATGTTAAAAAGATACCGTTTAATTTTCCTTCAATAGAAAGTTTAACATCCGTGGTGGAATATGAGGTATCTGGCAAATTTGAAACAGATGAAAAAAGTTTAAATAAATTTCTAAATAAAAAAGAGATACAAATAAAAAGAGAGAAAGAAGATAAAACTATTGAATTTGATGCAAAAGAGCAAATAATTTCAATGGTTTTAAAAGGGAACAAAATTTTAATAAGGTTAAAATTAGTTGCAACAGTTAATGTTAAAGTAGAAGAACTATTTTTTAGCTGGCTGGGTGAAAATAAAGAACTAAAAATTGTCAAAAAAAATATATATTGGCAAAATAGCAATGGCGAGCTAAGAATTTTATAGAATTTAGTAATAACGAGGAGATTTAAAATGAATCAAGAAGAGAAAAGACCAAAAATAGAAGTGCTGGTAAATAAAAGTTTCGAGGAAACACGGGCTGCTATTTTAGAAGATAACCGTCTTGTAGAACTTATCTGGGAAAGACGAGGAGATATGAATATTGTAGGCAATATCTATAAAGCTACAGTGGAAAATGTCTTGCCTGGTATATCCAGTGCATTTGTAAATATAGGTTATGAAAAAAATGCATACCTATATATATCCGATGTGCTTAATCCACATAAAAAACCGATAGATACTATCTTGAAAAAAGGACAAAAAGCAATAGTACAAGTTGTAAAAGATGCAATTGGTACAAAAGGTATGAAGATAACTATGGATATCGCAATGCCTGGTAGATTTTTAGTTTTAACGCCGTATCAAAAGTTTATCGGTGTATCTAAAAATATAGAAGATTATGAAATAAGACAAGCTTTAAACGAAACCGTTACAGAACTTGCAGAAAAATATTTAGACGGTATGGGTTGTATAGTCAGAACAGAAGCAGAAGAAGCTGGTAAAGACGAATTAGAAAAAGAAGTTAAATATTTGGCAAGACAATGGAAAAATATAATGACAAAGTTTGAAAAATCAAAATCGCCAAGTTTGCTTCATGAAGATATGAAGGCTACTATGCAAATTTCTAGGGATATATTATCCGAAGATGTAAAAGTCTATTTGCTAGACGATAAAGACGACCATGAAAAAGTGATGGACTTTGTTTCAAGAGTATCGCCAGAGCTTAAAGATAAAATTAAATTTTACAAAAGCAAAACACCAATTTTTGAAGCATTCGGTGTAGAAGAAGAAATAGATAATCTTAGAAAAACTACACTTCCGCTTCCAAGTGGTGGTAGTATTGTTATACAAGAGGCAGAAAGTTTATGTGCTATTGATGTTAACACCGGTAAATTTACAGGCACTAAATCTCAGGAAGATACTGTAACTTTAACAAACCTAGAAGCAGCGGAAGAAGTTGCGCATCAGTTAAGACTTAGAAATATTGGTGGTATTATTGTTATAGACTTTATCGATATGAAAAAAGCATTCAACAGACATAAAGTGGTAGATGCTTTAAATAATGCTGTAAGAAATGATAGAGCAAAAATAAGAATTTTACCAATCACACGACTTGGGCTTGTTGAAATGACAAGAGAAAGAAAAAGAGAAAGCACAAGTAGTTTGCTCACACAAGAATGTGAACAGTGTGGAGGTTCAGGAAGATTATTATCCTCTGAAAGTATAAGAATAAAAATACAAAGAGAAGTTTCCAACCTAACACAAGGTAAAGATGGTGGAAGTTTAAGAATAGTTTTACACCCTGTATTATGCGAACTTTTAAAAAGAAAACAACAGTTAATAGAAAATAATATTAACAGAAAGTTGAAAATACAGGCAGATGCTCAAATATCTTGGGAAGATTATAAAATAATTTTGGAATAATTAATATGAACCAAATATTTAAAAAATTATCTGTTATATTAATGCTGTTTTTGCTAATTTTAGGATTAGCAAAAACAGCTATATGCCAGGACATACAAAAAAGCATAGACATATCCCATAACGGCAAAAACAAAGGAGCTATCGACGGTGTTTTGCGAAATGGCGAACTTTTTGTTAATGCTAAAGATATGTTTAAAGAGCTTAATTGTAGTGTAAGGTGGTATGGCGAAACTGGGAAAATGAAAATAAATTCCAAAGCTATAAATGCAATGTGGGCCGTTAACGATACTAGTGTATCTATAAATAAAAACCATATAAATTTAAATAAAAGAGCATTTTTAAAAAAGGGTATTATGTATGTGCCATTTAGCTTTTTTGAAAATTATCAAATACAAAATTATTTTAAAAAAGAAATGCAATATAAAAACGGTAAAATCAATCTACAAAAATATTATGATATCAACATAAAATATGCTTCTGGTGGTAAAAAAGAAAACACAACTTCTTTTGAAATAGAACTTAGGAAAGATATTTCATATAAAGCACAAATTAAAAACAGAAGATCTGCAGAAATAGTTTTTTATAATGCAGATATAAAAAATAAACAAAATTTAAGGGTTAATGATAAGAATATTTATACAGTATATTTTAGTCAGCAAAATAAAAATGCGTTTTTGAAAGTTATTTTAAAAAATAATACAAAAGGTTGGAATATTTATCAAAGTGGCGATAAACTTATAGTTAAATTTACTGGTACAGGTCAAAATTTAAAGAGATCGTTTTCTGGCATTGCTTTACATTCTTCTAATGAAAGATATGCAAGTGTAAGTTCGGTAGCGAAAAAAGAATACATTGCAAAACCTAAAGAAACCACCTCTTTTGATGCTGTACAAGAAGAAGCAGAAGAACTTGATGCAGATGCATTCTTCGACGAAAAAGCATCCACAATAAAGGAAACTAAAACATCAAAAGAGGTTGTAGCTCCAAAACCAGTTGCATCTACAGAACCTGTGCCTACAAAAACGAAAATTACAGATATTATAGATACTTCTGTGGACACTAATGGCAGAAAAATGCGTATTGTTATAGACCCTGGGCATGGCGGTAAAGACCCCGGTGCAACAAGACGAAGAAGTAAACAGGAAAAAGATATCAACTTAAGAATATCAAGATATTTGGCGGACAAACTTCGCAAAAATAAAAAATTTGATGTTAAATTAACCCGTTCGTCAGATAAATTCATACCACTTTCCAAACGGGCAGAAATTTCTAACAAATATAAGGCAGATTTGTTTGTATCCATACATACAAATGCTGCCAAAAGAAAAGGTGCTAATGGTTTTGAGGTTTATATACTTTCCACCAAAGCAACAGATAAACTTGCTCAAGAAGTTGAAGAGTTGGAAAATAAAGCAATAGAATTTGAAGAAGATAAAACTCATTATGAATTTGCAGATGTTTTACTAGCTTCTCTTGCTAGAAACGAATTTTTGAATGCAAGTAGTGATGCTTCAAGTAGAGTAAGAAACAGAGTAAGAAAACATACTAGCTACACGAGGATAAATGTTGACATTAACAATAGTATAAAACAAGCAAACTTTTATGTTTTGCGAGGGGTAAAAAGTCCAGGAATGTTAGTGGAACTTGGTTATCTATCTAACTCCAAAGATAGAAAACAATTAAACAATATTAATGTAAGAAGACGGCTAACACAAGGTATATACGAAGGTATTGTAGACTATGCCAAAGCAAATGGATTTATGTAAATGAAAGGCTATTTAATTAACACTAAACCTTTAACCGTGCATCAACATATGGCGGTAGACGAAATTTTGAAAGACGAAGTTTATAATAATAAAGAAAGACAAATTATACTTCGCTTTTTTAATTGGCAACCTAAAGATAGTGTCACATTTGGGTATGCTCAGTTTTTTAAAGAGGTTTTGGAAAAAGTTTCGGCAAAAAATATTCCTTATGAAAACATTGTAAGAAGACCAACCGGCGGGGGAATAGTTTTCCATTTAGACGATATAACATTTTCTTTAATTTTTCCCCACGAAAATGCAGTTGAGAAACCACAGGACATTTACGATAAACTGCATAATAAAATAAAACTGCATTTTCGTGGGGAAAACTTCAACACACAAGGTGAAGTTAGTAAAGAAAACTATGCACCTAGCTTAAAAAACCAAGCTGGTCAGTGTTTTGAGAATCCAGTATCTAACGATATTTTAGATGCAGACGGCAAGAAGGTTTTAGGTGGTGCTATAAGACGGTTTGATAATATTATTTTGTATCAAGGTTCGTTTCAAACATCCAATGCTCGCACAAATAAGCAAATAAAACAAAATATTATTAAAGGTGTAGAGGATTTTTTTGGTATAGTATTAAAGAGTAAGGATATTGAGCCAGCCACATTAGAACAGGCAAAACAATTATCGCAAACAAAGTACGAAACAGAGGGCTGGATAAAGAAATTTTAATAAGAGGGTTAGATAATAATGATAAAACTTATAATATCTATATTGCTTATCCCATTTATCTTCTTTGTATGTCTTGAAACGGGGAAAATATTAACACCGATATTGCTAAACTTTGCAATTAGCAAATTTTTAGTTTTGGGTGCAGGTTTTTATTTATTAATACACTTTTTGTTATTTGATTTTTCTAGACTTTACATTTTCGCACACGAACTTATGCATGCACTTGCAGGCTGGGCTTCTGGTGGTAATGTAAAAAATATATCAATAAATAGAAACAGCGGTTATGTAACATTAGATAAAATTAATTCTTTCGTAATGTTAACCCCATATGTAGTACCTGTATATGCAATTTTAGTTGCATTGGTATATTTTATATTCTCGATAAAAGCAGATATTTCGTACTTTAAGCCTTACTTTTTTGGGTTCATAGGTTTCTTTTTAGCATTTCATATAGTGCATACACTTAAAACACTATTTGAAACAAAACAAAGCGACTTGGCAAAAGCCGGTGGCAC
Source organism: Candidatus Pseudelusimicrobium marinum (assembly GCA_018656005.1). GTDB lineage: Bacteria > Elusimicrobiota > Elusimicrobia > Elusimicrobiales > Elusimicrobiaceae > Pseudelusimicrobium > Pseudelusimicrobium marinum. The sequence continues at coordinate 23,189 of JABHZW010000059.1, forward strand.
AATGTTCTCGTTTGTTATGATAATAATTTTTAATTGTTTCTTTCTGATTTTAGTTATGAAACTAATAACTCCAGAAAGTGTAAAAATAATAGCATCAATAAAAAGTACATGGATAGTTTCTTATGCTTTTTATGTTGATGCCTATCAGTTCACTAAAGAATTTATAATAAAGGTTTGGAATAGATAATAAATGAAAAAGCATAGATCAAAAATAGTCTTAATAATTAGAATTTGTATGACAATTGCTCTAGTATCCGTAATACTTGCGAGTATAGGGTACTTTTCGCTTTTAAAATATTTAAATAATAAAAACTTAACCGCTAACTTTGCAAATTTTTTGCAAGAAAAGTTTGATAAACCTGTTGTAGTAAGCTCGCTTGAATTTCATTTTCCTAATGAAATTTTAGTTCACGATGTACAAATTATAGATTACGGGCCAGATCATTACGACCAGCTACTTGCAGTTGATAATTTGATGGTTCGTTATAATATGTTTAAGCTTATAGGCAAAAAATTTGTTATAAAAAGTATGTATTTTAACAAACCAAAAATTAAAGTTATAAGAGATAAAGATGGCAATTTAAACATACCAACACTTTCAATTAAACAACGAGAAAGCATAGCTGACGAAGCCGATAAACAGGAATTTAAGTTTGATATTTCTGTAGATAATATTGGTATTAACGACGGGCAACTTGTTTATAAAGATTTAAAAAATAATATTTCCCACGCAATTTATAGTGTTAATACAAGTTTTAATAATTTAGATTTTATAGAAGATACTGAAGTTTCTTTTGGTTTTATATCTCGAAACAAATGGGGCGAAAAAATAATAGAAAGCCAAATTTTAGGTGATGGTAAAATAAATTTTGCTAATCTCGACTGGGAAAAAGCCAAAATTAAAGATACCAGCATAATAATTAAATTTTTTAAAGAGCCAATTACAGCGCTTGTTAATGTGGAAAATTTGCGAAATCCAAGAATATCTTTCCAAGGTAATATACCGGCTGTAAATTATACAGATGTTTCCATATTTTTTGATAGTCCGTTTGATTTTGCCTTCCCACCAGCAGAAATTTATTTTGATGCTACTTTAAAACAAGAAAAATATCTCGCACTAAAAGATATGGTAGTTAATATGGAAGATGTAAGTTTTGGTATGTATGCAGAATATAATATGTCAGAAAAATTGTTAGATATGCAGTTTGAAACAAACAAGTTTAATTTTGCAAATAAAAATAATTGGTTCCCAGGGCTTAAAGGGTTGGAACTTGAGGGTGTCGGCGATATAAATGGTACTTTAAAAATAAGTGAAACCAAAAAAATAGAAGAAGCTGTTAATATAAAACTTAAAGATATTAAAGGTAAGTTGCGAGGTTTCACAATTAGCAAGTTTAGTGGAATTGTGGATATTATGGACGGTTTTAAAAAAGTAACCGCCCAACTTAAAGATTTAAATTTTGATATTGGCGGACAAAGTTTTACAAAACTTCATGGTCAGTTTGAACTTGGTCATAATAAAATGTTTGTAAATTTACCTAGTGGATTATTTAATGGAAAAGATATGAAACTATCCTTTTATGCCACAAACCTTAACGATTTAGATAAAAGACATGTAAATATGGCAGCAGATTTTGAAACTTTTGAACTTTTAGAAATTTTTGATACCGTCGGCGATTTTGGTAAAGGTGTAAACCCAAAATATCCAAATATTCCAAAAAAACCAATGCCACATGAAGGCAAATTGAGTTGGTTAAGAAATTTTCGTGCAAAGTTGCCAAAATTTATACCAAATATAAAAGGTGTAGTTTCTGCAAGACAATTTATAACACCATCTATCTCGGGTGAAGATTTTAATTTGGAAGTTGATTTTCAAAATCTTAAACCGGGAATGGATAAGCTTTCCGGTACATTTGATGCACAAATATCTAATGGGATAATTTATAAATTAGAAGAATTCGCCGCGAATGATTCTGCCTACAATGTCGCTTTCGCACCATTTATTATGATGCACAAGCTAGAAAAAATGGGTAGTTTTGAGGTCGGCACAATACTAAAAAATGTACCATATGATAGAATAGTATTAAGTACAAACTTTAATAATGGTGCAATGCGAATTAATAATTTTTTAATTGAAAGCATAAAAATACCATCAACCGTTTCTGGCTGGGTGGATTGGTATGGCGAAAATATAGATGTTAATGTTTGGACAAGGTTTACATCAAGTTCCAGCGCGGGTGCGATAGCAGAAAGTTTAACAGATGAAACTGGCAAACCTGCAATTGCATTTAGATCTAAAGGTAATATGTATAAGGGTATAAGAACAGAACTTGTTAGTTCAAAAAGTGTAAGAACTCAGATAGATAAAGCCACAGAAAAAGGAATAAGAACAGACTTTTCTACCTCTGAAAAGTTTAAGAAAGGAGGCTATAATGTCAAAAAAAAATAATTTCAATATAATAAGCATTTTGCAGGAGCATGGTGCGATTTTAAAGGGTCATTTCCAACTGCCAAACGGACTTCATTCGGAAAATTATATACAAACTTTTTTAGTGACTCAATATCCACATTTATTAACAAAAATATCGCAAGAAATGTCGGATTTATTTAAGAAAAGTACAGCAACTGTAATTTTAGCACCGACACCAAAAATTTCTGTGTTGGCACAAGAAATTGCACGCTTAAGAAAAGCAAGAGCAGTGTTTGCAGAAAAATATAAAGGCGATTCTATGAAAATAAAAAAAGCACTTGCCCCCAAAAAAGGCGATAAGGTTTTAATAGTAGACGATGTTACAACAACAGGTAAATTAATATCAGCGGCGATAGCACTTTGTAAAAGTTCAGGTGCAGAAATTATAGGTGTTGCCAGTGTGGCAGATAGAAGTGTGGGAGATTTAGGTTTACAAGTACCAATAAGAGCTTTGATGAGTTTTCCACTTGAAACTTATACTGAGGAAAAATGTCCACTTTGCAAGAAAAGAATACCCCTGCAGTTATACACCAAGTTTTAAATAAAAGGTGATAAAAAATGAAAATAATTATTATATTTATTGTGATTTTAATAGCTGTTAGCTTATATGTTAAGTTCAGTTTAAATGGAAAGAAAATATCTGGAAACTTGGTAGATTTACATAATGAAAAAATTTATCCTGCAACTATATCAATAAAAAATAACAAGATAGTGAAAATCGAAAGGAATAATAAAAAATATGATAACTTTATAGTTCCAGGATTAATAGATTCACATATCCACATAGAAAGTTCAATGATGACCCCATCAAATTTTGGAAAAATAGCAGTAACACATGGTACTGTTGCAACGGTTTCAGACTCACATGAAATTGCAAATGTATTGGGATTGGAGGGTGTGAATTGGATGATAGAAGATGGCAAGAAAGTGCTGTTTAAATTTAATTTTGGAGCTTCGCCGTGTGTGCCTGCAACCAGTTTTGAAACTTCGGGAGCAGTTTTAGGAGCTAAAGAAATAGAAGAACTTATGAAAAGAGATGACATTAAATATATGGCAGAGATGATGAATTATCCAGGGGTAATTTTTGGCGATAAAGATGTATGGAAAAAAATTGCAGTAGCAAAAAAATATAATAAACCTATTGACGGACATGCTCCTTATGTTCAGGGTGCTGATTTGGAAGAATATGTAAAAGCTGGAATAAGTACAGATCACGAAACAACAAATTTGGCAGAAGCGAAAGAAAAGATAGGTTTAGGTATGAAAATTCAAATAAGAGAAGGGTCTGCTGCGAAAGATTTTGAAAATTTAAAAACTTTAATTCAAACCAATCCTGATATGGTAATGTTTTGTAGCGATGATAAACACCCTGACGATTTAGTAAAATCACATATAAACGAGTTAGTAAAAAGAGCATTGAATTTGGGTTATGATAAATTTGATGTGTTAAAAGTGGCATCGCTAAACCCAGTAAAGCATTATAATCTTGATGTGGGTCTTTTGCGAGAAGGAGATTTTGCTGATTTTATTGTCGTAGATAATTTTGAGGATTTTAATATTTTAAAAACATATATAGACGGCAAACTTGTAGCAGAGAATGGTAAAAGTTTGATAAAAACATCAAAAGCAGATACTCCGAATAATTTTAATACCTCGAAAAAAAGTTTGGAGGATATTCAATTAAAAGCTGATGGCAAAAAAATAAATGTAATAAATGCAATTGATGGGCAGTTAATTACAATGAGTTCCGTGGAAAAAACCAAAATCGAGAATGGGTATGTAGTATCAGATGTTGAAAACGATATTCTAAAAATAGTAGTTGTTAATAGATACGAAAACGCACCAGTTAGTATAGGTTTTATAAAAAATATTGGTTTAAAAAAAGGAGCAATAGCAACAAGTGTAGCCCACGACTCGCATAATGTAATAGCTGTTGGGGTGAGTGATAAAGATATTTTAAAAGCATTAAATTTGGTTATAGAAAATAGGGGTGGAATGTCTTTGGCTTACGAGGATAAAGAAGAATTTTTAGCATTACCGATAGCAGGATTGATGTCCGATAAAAATATAGATTATGTGGCAAATAAATATTCAGATTTAACACAAATATCAAAGCAAGAAATGGGGAGTACATTAAGAGCACCTTATATGACACTTTCATTTATGGCATTATTAGTTATACCAGAAATAAAACTTGGCGATAAAGGATTGTTTGATGCTAAAGCATTCAAATTTATGGATATTTTCGAAAAATAATTTATCCAAGTAGTGCTAAAAGTATACCCGCGGCGACCGCTGATCCGATAACTCCTGCTACATTTGGTCCCATAGCATGCATTAATAAATGATTATGAGGATTTGCTTCTTGTCCTACCTTAGAAACCACTCTAGCGCTCATTGGCACAGCACTAACTCCACTTGCACCAATTAATGGGTTAATTTTTTCTTTACTCATTCTGTTCATAAGTTTTGCAAGTAATACACCTGCTGCTGTACCTATGCAGAACGCAAATAAACCAAGTGCTATAATACCAAGCGTTTCTTTCTGTAAAAATACACCTGCAGAAAGTTTTGAACCTACCGCTAAACCAAGTAAAATTGTCACAATATTTATAAATTCGTTTTGTGCTGTTTTACTTAGTCTATCCACCACGGCACATTCCTTTAAAATATTACCAAACATTAACATACCGATAAGCGGAGAAGCATCTGGTAAAAATAAAATACACAAAATTAAAACTGCAAATGGGAACAATATTTTTTCTCTTTTACTTACCACTCGAAGTTGTTTCATAACAATTTGTTGTTCTTTTTTTGTAGTTAAAGCACGCATAATTGGTGGCTGAATTATAGGCACAAGTGCCATATAAGAATATGCTGCCACGGCAATTGGTCCGAGCAGTTTTGGAGATAATTTGCTTGCTAAAAATATAGCAGTTGGACCATCAGCTCCGCCGATAATACCAATAGCACCAGCATCTTGCAAGGTAAAGTTGAAACCATATTTTGCGAGTATCAAAGCACCAATTAATGTGGTGAAAATACCAAATTGTGCCGCTGCACCAAGTAGTGCTGTCTTAGGATTTGCAATTAACGGACCAAAATCTGTCATCGCACCGATACCTAAAAATATGAAGAGGGGGAATAAGCCATTTGAAATACCAAAATTATAAACTATCCCTAAAAATCCAGTACCTGCAATATCTGCTACAGGAATATTTGCAAGTATACCACCAAAACCTATGGGGATAAGCAAAAGCGGTTCAAACTTTTTGACAATCCCAAGCCAAATTAATAATAAACCAACAAGTATCATTATTATTTGACCGAATTCAAAATTATATAGCCCTGTTGAGTGCCATAGATCTGAAAAATTTATTGATTCCATAAATATTCACCTCTTATTTGATTATTGCAAGGTCATCGCCCGCTTGGATTTGTTGTCCGACGCTAACAGAAACTTTTACAATACCACTTTTTGTTGCTTTAATTTCTGTTTCCATTTTCATAGCTTCCATAATTAAAACAGTATCGCCTTCTTCAATTTTATCACCATTTTGTGCGATGATTTTAAAAATAGTTCCCGGCATTGGCGCTTTTATTGGATGTCCTTTACCTTTAGCATTATCGCCGACAGTTTCCTTTTGAGTTTCTGGTGTGCCACCTTCTGCGATATCAAAACCAAAGTCTGTACCATTAACGGTTGCTTTGTCGCCATTTACAGAAACTACATATGTTTCGCCTTCAAGGTTTACTGTGTAAGTTTCACTTTTGCCCACTTTTTTCTTTGGTGTCTCTGCACTTATTTTTCTAATATTTTCTTTAGCTTCACCTTTCAAAAAGCTCACACCTTTATCGCCACAGGTGGAAGTGATGAAAATATTTTCGTCAGTAATTTCTAACTTATTATCTTCTAAAATTTTCTTAGCATATGCTATACCTTTAGTTTCGTCGGCATCATTAATTTCTAAAGGAGTTTTTGTTGTAGGTTCTAGCTTCAATTGTTCTGATGCTATTTTTACAATTTCTTTATCCGGTGCAATTGGTGTTTTACCAAAATAGCCAAGTACCATTTTGCCATAACCTGGTGCTATTTTTTTCCAAGGACCAAGCATCACATTATTGAATGCTTGTTGAAAATAAAATTGTGAAACTGGTGTCACACTTGTTCCAAAACCGCCTCGTCTTACAGTTTTGCCCATAGCTTCAAAAACTTCTTGGTAGCGATGCATAATTTTATTGTCTCTCATCATCTGAGTATTAGCTGTTAACGCGCCACCTGGCATTGGTGCAAATGGAATAAGTGGTTCTACGGCGATTGCTTCTGGTGGAAGAAAATAATCTTTCATACAATCTTTAAAAACATTTTCTGCTTCTACAATTTTGTTTATATCTACATCTAAAGTATATTTTGACCCTCTTAATGCATGCCACATTGTTATAATATCTGGCTGACAAGTGCCACCAGAAACTGGTGCCATAGATAAATCTATCCTATCAACACCTGCTTCTATTGCAGCCATATAGCACGAAACACCTGTGCCTGCAGTTTCGTGTGTATGGAAAGAAATTTCTGTATCGGCTGGTAAAGTTTTTCTTGCTAAAGCAATTGTTTCTGCCACAATTTTTGGACTTGCTGTACCAGATGCATCTTTAAAACATACGCTATCAAAACCTATGCCTGCTTTTAAAATTTGTTTTAAGGTGTTATTGTAAAATTCTGGTGTATGTGTTCTGCCACTTTTGTCCCAACCTGGAGCGAGCGACATTAATGTTACACAAACTTCGTGTTTTAAGCCTGCATCTTTAATACATTTACCACTATATATAAGATTGTTTACATCGTTTAAAGCATCGAAATTTCTTATAGTTGTTATGCCGTGTTTTTTGAAAAGTTTTGCGTGTAAATTGATAATATCACTACTTTGACTTTCCAAACCAACAACATTTGTACCTCTTGCTAGGGTTTGAAGATTAGCATCTGGACCGGCTGCCTTACGGAACTGATCCATCATACTAAAAGCATCTTCATTACAATAAAAATATAAGCTTTGGAATCTTGCTCCGCCACCTGCTTCAAAATGGTTAATACCAGCATTTTTGGCAGCTTCTACTGCTGGTAGGAAATCTTTGGTTAGTACTCTTGCCCCGTAGGCAGATTGGAAACCGTCTCTGAAACCGGTCATCATAAATTTAATTTTCTTAGTCATATTTTTTCCTTTATTTTTTGTTGAAATGATGTGCCAAAGCTATCGATGTAGCTTTAAAAATATTTTTGCTTTTTGCTTTTGATTTTGTCTTTACGGCTACTGGTTGTGGAAAATATTTGTCCAAAATTATGACAAATTTTTCCAAACATAGCATTAGTAAAACCAAAATGCTAAGTAATGCAAATACTGTGCTCATTCCTATTAGTGTAATTGTTATTCCTTGTGATATCATAAAATGTCCCCTATGTGTAGATGGTTAATATTGCCAAGTTCGTCTTCTAAAATTATTGCACCGTGCTTATCTACACCTTTAACTTTTGCTTCGTAAATTTTGTCTATATGTTGAAGTTTTATTTCTTTACCTATATATGCGAAATATTTATTGTAATCTTTTTGTATCGCTTCAAACCCTTTTGATAGAGTTTTTGGATATAATCTAAAAAATTCTTTTAAAATTTGTGCTAAAAATTTTTCTTTATCTATATTTAAACCTAAAGTTTTTAGACTTATTGCTGGTTTTTCTATTTTATTTAGATTCTTTTGTTCTATGTTTATGCCTACACCTAAAATTATGGCTTTAAGTTTATTATTTTCAAACACTGTTTCAGATAATATGCCACATGCTTTTTTATTATTCACCAAAATATCATTAGGCCACTTTATTTGCGGTTTTATGCTGTATTTTTCAATTGCCTTACATATAGCCACACTTATTGATTGTGTTAAATTGGGTATGTTTTTCCTCGAAAAAACCTTTGGTTTAAGTACAATTGAAAAATACAGCCCACCTTTATTAGAAACCCAAGTTCTTTGGTATCTGCCTCGTCCTTTGGTTTGAGTTTCTGCTATAATGACATCTTTATGTTTCAAAGAACTGTGATTTTCTTTTGAATAGGTGTTTGTAGAATCTAATTTTTTGAAAAAAATAATTCCCATTTAACTACATTTTAGCAAATTTTGAATTAGCTAGCTAAAAGCAAAAAACCCAGCTAAGTTAACTGGGTTTTTTATTAGGTCTTTTTAGTGAAAATGTGGCAAGTTTTATTCTGTCTCTTCTAAAATTTTCGCCAAAGGCATTTTTAGTCCAGATGCTATCTGTTGTAAATTTAAAAACGATACATTTCGCTCTCCACGCTCTATACCACCGATGTAATTTCGGTGTAAATCAACCTCAAATGCAAAGCTTTCTTGAGAATGTCCAGCCTCTTTTCTAAGAGTTCTTATCCTTTTTCCTAGCTTTTTTAATTTTACTTGATGCTTCGTTTCGTAATATATCGTCATACAAAAATTTTATTAACATCACACTTATAGTTCTACACACGATAAGTGTGATATGTGTTATAATAAAACGAAGCTTTATTGATACTAGGGCAAGTGTCATACCCCCCATTTGCCTAAAACTATGCAAATAGTTTGCCCCTAACTTTTTTAGTTGGAGTGGAAGGAAAATTAATAAAGTTTCGTAAAAAGCCCCGCAAAGTGCTTAGCATTTTGCGGGGCAATAAAATAAAAATACTGCAATGCATATCAATGCAGTAACACCCCCAAAATATTTTCTACAAACTGGCTTGGTATATTTTCTTAATATCCTGTTCAGTATAGTCATCAATATCTTTTAGTTCTAATAAGTCGTATGCTTGTTTTGCCATTGCATTTATATCTGGATTTTCTATACCAGCTTGTTTAAATGTTGTTGGTGTTTTAATTTCTTTATACCAAAGTTCTAAATTTTTAATGGCGGTTTCGGAATCTGGTTCACCATTAAAAATATTTTTTGAAAACACCTTTAACTTTTCAGAAAATTTTTCTTTATTAAATCTGAGCCATGCCGGTGTTATTATCGAAAGACCTGCACCGTGAGCAATGTCATAAATTCCACTAAGCGGATGTTCAATGCTATGACAATAAAGCCCTGCACCTTTCAGACCAATCACACTAAGCCAATTCCACGCCATAGATGCACACCACATAAATGATGCACGAGCTTCATAATTTTTTGGATTTTTCTGTATAGCTTTCACACTTTCTATAAGCGCTTTTATAAGTCCTTCTATATAATTATATTGAACGGGTGCAAAAGTTTCTTGCGATGTAAAATAAATTTCTAATAAATGCGACATTATATCGCTACTAGCATAAGCCAATTGATTTTCGGTTAAGGTGTAAGTATATTCTGGATCCATAAAAGAAACTTTTGGCGATAAATATGGCGATGCATAGCCAGTTTTATAATTATTTTCATCATTAGTTATTACAGTTCCAAAATTTGTTTCAGACCCAGCTGCCGGTATAGTTAAAACCGTTATTATAGGTAAAGCTTTTGTTATTTTTTGATTATTTAAGAAAGCTTCCCAAATATCAAAGTTTGCAAGTGTGCCACCTGCTATGGCTTTGCTTTCGTCGATAACACTACCACCACCTACTGCTAAAATTAAATCTACACTGTTTTCTTTCGCTTTTTTTATGCCTTGTCGCACATGCGATAGTTTTGGGTTTGGCGAAACGCCCTCGTGTTCTATAATTTCTATGTTTTGTTGTTGAAGTTGATCTAAAACCTGTTGATATATACCATTTTTTTTGATGGAATTTTTGCCGTAGACAAGTAAAACTTTTTTGCCGTAGTTTTTTACTTCTACACCCAAATTTTTTACAACTCCTTTACCAAAAACTATTTTTGTTGGTAAGCTATAAGTAAAATTTTGCATAACATTATTCCTCCCTATTAAATTGTATTAAAAATTGTAAAAAATTTGGGTAAATTTGTTATATTTAATGTATGAGTAATGAAAAAGAAGAAATAGAATTTAAGTGGGAAGCAAAATCTGTCACAGATTTTGATGTGTTTTTTGACTCTCTGAAAAAATACAGTAAAAAATTTACTGCACCTTTGAGTATGATTCAAAACGATTATTATATTGATACAACAAATTTTGATTTTTTAAATAAAAAAGTTGCTTTAAGAATAAGACAAGTAAATCAAAAATTTTGTTTAGATTTTAAATACGGTCAAATATTAGAAAAAGGTTTTGTGAAAAGAACAGAAGGTAGAATAAAACTTAATAGTGAAACTTTAACAGATTGTTTAGAAGAAATAGAAAATATGGAAAATATTTTAAATGTTCAACCAAATAATTTACAAATTCTTTTCGAGATAAAAAACAATAGAACCATAAGAGAATTTTTTATAGATGAAGGACATTGTTTTGAGGTATGTTTCGACGATTTTACAGTATCTTCCCCAGACCACAAAACTGAAAGTAAAAAAGAAATAGAATTAGAAATTAAAACAAGTGATGAAACTTATTTTAATAATCTTGTAGAAAAAATAACCAAAACTTCTAATTTAAAACCAGCGACTTCTTCTAAATTTAAAACAGGTTTAAAATTAATAGGAAAAGAAATATAATGCAAACAATAAATATTTTAATAGCTTTTTTATTTTCTTTAATTTGTCCGGGTGCTGGACAAATGTTTTATGGCGGGTTTTTAAAAGCAACAATATTTTCTTTTATATTTATTTTTGGCAAAATTGTTTTACTTCCACTTCTTGTTAGAATTTTTAAAATTAAAACTACACAAAAAATTTTAAAACTTACTTACAGCTTTAACATTTTTTATGTTTGTGTGATAATTTTATCTATATTGGATAGCGTATTTTTTGCATCAAAATTACAAGTTGGCTTAAGTGTGCAAAAAATTATATTTATTTCCATTTATTGCGTGGCAATTCTTACAATTTACTTTAATTTAAAGAAAAGACAGGCATTATTTACATATCTTTTCTCGTCGAATAAAGAGCTTTTTAGTATTTTAAATCCAAAAAAAAGGTAATTTTATGGAATATGAAGTTTTCAACCTAGTAATGCTAGCAATTTCTGTGTTTGTAGCAGGTTTTGTAGATAGTTTAGCAGGCGGTGGTGGACTAATAACAATACCTGCCTATTTAGCTTTTGGTTTAGACCCATTACTTATTTTAGGTACAAATAAAATGAGTTCTAGTATGGGTACATTTTTATCCGCATTAAAGTTTAGGGACAAAATAAAAATAGAAAAACCAATACTTTTTAAGATGTTATTTTTAGCATTAATATTTTCAGCAGTAGGTGCATGGTTTGCAACTTTAATAAATCCAGAAAAATTAAAGTTTTTAATTTTAATTTTTATTCCACTTGTTGCAATTTTTGTAATTAAGAATAAAAATTTTGGTTCAATTTCTTCTTGGCATTTAATGTGTAAAGTTAAAAGAAAAAAGGTGGCTTATTTAATTTCAAGTTCTGTTTCTTGTTATGATGGTTTCTTTGGTCCGGGTACTGGCACAATGTTTGCAGTGTTCTTAACAAAATATGCAAAAATGGATTTGGTACAAGCAACAGCTGTTGCCAAAAGTTTAAATTTCTCGTCGAATATCTTCTCTTTATTGTTGTTTGCTTATTTTGCTCGTGTAGATTTTTATTTGGGTATAACCGTAGGTCTTTTTAGTGTTTTAGGAAATAGTTTTGGTGTGTTTATTGGAAAAAGAAAAGGTCAAAAAATTATAAGACCGATGTTAATTTTAGTTTCTGTTTTAATAATTTTAAAACTTATTTTTATCTTTTAAAAAAAACGCAAAAAAAGTGTTGCAATTTTAAAATTTTTGTGGTATATTTAACTTGAGGCGAGAAATATTTTTTAAAGGAGAATAAAATGCCTGTAAAAAAGAAAACAAAAAAATGCGCAACTAAAAAATGCGCAAAAAGAAAAGTAGCTAAAAAGAGAAAAGTAGTAAAGAAAAAAGTAAAAAAAGCTGCAGCAAAGAGAAAAGTAGCTAAAAAGAAAAAACCAGCTAAAAAGAAAAAGGTGGCTAAGAAAAAACCAGCTAAAAAGAAAAAAGTAGCTAAAAAGAAAAAGCCAGCCAAAAAAAAGAAAGTAGCTAAAAAAAGAAAACCAGCTAAAAAGAAAAAAGTAGCTAAAAAGAAGCCAGCTAAAAGAAAAGTAGCTAAAAAGAAAGTAACTAAGAAAAAACCAGCAAAGAAAAAAGCAAAAAAAGCTACAAAAAAGAAGCCGGCAAAAAGAAGAACAGCTAAAAAAAGAAAATAACATCTTGTTCAACTTCTTATAATTGTTAAATGCGTCCCTTCGGGGACGCATTTTTAGTCAAAAACTCTCAAAAACCCTATATATAAGGTATATATAGGTAATATATAAGCAAAAAATTCCCTCTAGACAAGGGGGGCTTGTAAATAGTACAAATAAGTGTTAAACTAAAAGAGTAAACATAGCGGGCTACCTGCTATGATTTTTTTTACTGAAACAAAGGATGTGATTACTATGGAAGATACATTTTATCTTAAAAGGGAAAGTTACGAAAAGCTTTTAGAAGAACTTAAGCAACTTAAAGATCAAAAGCAGATAACCGCAAAAGAAATTGGGGAAGCGGCTGCTCAGGGTGATTTGAAGGAAAATGCAGAATATATGGCTGCAAAAGAAAAACAATCTGAATTATTAATTAAAATAGATAGCTTGGAAGCAAAACTCAGAAAAACACAAATTATAGACGATTTGGATGTAGATAAATCTGAAGCTCGTATAGGTGCAACTGTAACTATTGTAGATTTAGAAACAGGAAATGAAAATACCTATTTACTGGTTGGTTCTATGGAATCAGACCCAGATGAAGGTAAATTATCGGTAAAATCGCCAATAGCTGTGCAGATACTTGGCAAAAAAGCCGGTGACGAGTTTGAGGTGGACCTTCCAAAAGGCATCAGAAAGTTTAAATTAGTGAAAATGGAATACTCATAAAAATCCGCATATTTTAGCTTTAGTGACTAATTTTTTTACACCCCCCAGCCTTATGGCTGGGGTTTTTTTTATTTATATATAGTGCTAAAGTACTAGTCGCGACTAATGGTTTAATACTAGTCGAAACTAGTACCAAAGTACCTTGTGCGAAAATGGTTCAACAGGTAGAATATAAGTAGATAAGATAATTAAAAACAGGGCAATAAACTAAAAATATTAGGAGAAATAATATGATAAAGAAAATAGTAATAATACCTGCAATTTTGAGCTTTTTTATTATAAGTTGTAATTTATTTGCAGAAGCTAATATTGAAAACAAAATTACAAGTATGATTGAACAAAACTCTACTACTTGTGAAAAATATTATGGTAGTAAGTATTTTGCAAATAAAGAAGGTACTAAATGGACACCTATGCTATATACGGATAATAAATGTACAACAGAGTTTACGGGTGAAAATCTTTTCTTAAATAATAGCAAGATAATTAATTTAACACCAATATCTGAGTTGAAGAATTTATTGCATCTTTATTTGGGTAATAATCAGTTGAAAAACATAGAACTATTATCTAATTTGACGAACTTAGAGGTTCTCGATGTGAGTTATAATTACTTAACAAGTATAAAGCCAGTATCTGGTTTTGAGAAATTAAAATTTCTCAAGGCGGATCATAACCGATTGACAAATATAAGTTCAATATCTGATTTAGAGGATTTAGAGTATGTTGATGTGAGTTATAACCAAATACTAAGGATGGAACCAATGCCTAATCTAAATAAATTAAGGGAATTTATTTTGGTAGGTAATCCAATAATGAAGTAATCTTACTAATTTTGAATCCCCAAATCCTAATGGATTTGGGGATTCAAAATAAATTTATCACTTTACTCGCAAAAATTTGTTGTATTTTATTTTGAGGGGAATCTTTCCCCTAAATTTCAACTATTCCTTCAATATCCTTTACAGTATCATCATCGTCTAAAATATTATCCATTTCGGGTATAGTTTCTGTTATTTCTTCTGGCAAAGAATCTGCAATAGAGGTTGGTGCTTGCTCTTGAGCGGGTTTAACTTCCTTAGCTACTTCTTCTTTTGGCGGATTAAGATAAGGATCTTTTTCTTTTACATATTTAAGTTTTGCATTATCGAAAAGTGAAACTTTATTATTGTTTAACCATTTTCTAAATCTCTTATGATCTGGGCAATACTTTTCTACAATATCCCAATAATCAGAGCTATGATTTAAATGTACTAGATGTGCAAGTTCGTGCAGAACCAAATAATCTATCACATTTTCTGGCATTTTTATTAAACGATAAGATAAATTTATATTAGATTTTTCAGAACAGCTACCCCAAACAGTTTTTTGATCTTTAATTACTAAGCGATTATACTCTAGTTCCATTTTTTGTGCGAATACATCTATTTTTTGTTTTAAAATTTCGTTTGCTTTTTCCCGAAGCCAGGTTTCTACAATTTTTGACGGATTTTGAGTATTATCTTTTAAATTTATGTGAAAGATATCATCAATAAATTCGCAAGATGTATTTTTTTCTGGGTTAGCAGAAATTTTGACATCATACACATCGCCCATATACAAAACTTTATTTCTTGTAGATGGGGTTTTGGAATTTGAGTTTTTCTTTTCAAAAACTTCTGGCATATCGCTATGCAAGTTTTCTATAAAAAGTTTAATATCGCTAATAGTTGTTTTAATTTCTGCCATAATGTTATTTTATTATTTCTATTACAAAAGTTCAAATGGTATAATTTAGTATACCCTACTTGGAGGATTTAAACAATGCAAAACCTGAATAAAACCGCTCTATATAATGAAATGGAAAAAGTTGGCGGTAAAATGGTAGATTTTTTCGGCTGGGCATTACCAATTCATTTTGGAAGCATACTTGCCGAACATAAAATAGTGAGAGAGCATTGCGGTATTTTTGATGTATCACATATGGGACAAATTTTTGTCGAAGGTAAAGATGCCTATAAATTTATTCAATTAATAAATACAAATAATGTCAAAAATGAAGCTGGACGAGGTGCATATTCACATATTCCTAATGATAATGGCGGAATTATTGACGATGTTATAAATTTTTGTCTATCTGAAGAAAAATTTTTGATAATAGTAAATGCATCTACTCAAGAGAAAGATTTTGAATGGTTTAATAAAAAAGCAACTGGTTTAGATGTAAAAATCACTAATGAGAGCAAAAATTTTTCTATGTTAGCAGTTCAAGGGCCAGAAGCTATGCAGATAATAGAAAAATTAGAACCAAAAGCACTAGAAATTAAAAGGTTTGGCATTTTAGCTTGCCAGATTTTTGGGCAAGATAGTTTTATCACAAGAACAGGTTATACAGGCGAAGACGGGGTGGAAGTGATTATTCCCCATTCCACAGCCCCAAAAATCTGGCAATTCTTCTTAGAAAACGGCTCAAAACCATGCGGACTAGGTGCAAGAGACATTTTACGGCTTGAAGCTGGCTATTTATTATACGGTGCAGATATTGACGATACTCATAGTCCAATAGAAGCAGGATATGGCTGGGTAGTTAAGCTGAAAAACGACAGAGAATATCCAAGCAAAGAAATCTTTGCTAAACAAAAAGCTGAAGGGGTAAAAACAAAATTGACAGGTTTTGTTGTTAGTGGTGGTGTACCTCGTTCTGGTTGCGAAATTTTATATAATGGTAATGTAGTGGGCAAACTTACTAGTGGAGTATTTTCGCCACTATTTAAAGGTATTGGTGTTGGATATATTCCAACAGATTTGCCAGAAGATGCGGAATTTGAAATTAATTTTGGAAATAGAATGGGTAAAGCTCAAAAAACTAAGATCCCATTTTATAACAACAAAGTTTAATAAATTTCTTTTCTTATCTCCTCTCCCCCACGAGGGAGAGGATTAAGGTGAGGGGGATGTTTCTTAAAATTTAATAAATATCAGGAGAACAGATTATGTACAAAGCAGAAGAATGTAAATATGCTAAATCTCACGAGTGGGTGCATGTAGACGGAGATATTGCAACAGTAGGAATTTCAGATCATGCACAAAAAGAAATTAGCGATATCGTTTTTGTA
This sequence comes from Candidatus Pseudelusimicrobium marinum, assembly GCA_018656005.1. Taxonomy (GTDB): domain Bacteria; phylum Elusimicrobiota; class Elusimicrobia; order Elusimicrobiales; family Elusimicrobiaceae; genus Pseudelusimicrobium; species Pseudelusimicrobium marinum. The sequence goes on from JABHZW010000059.1 coordinate 39,745, forward strand.
GAACTGCCAGAAATAGGAAAACAAGTAGAAGCTGGCAAACAAGCAGCGGTAGTGGAAAGTGTTAAAAGTGCGTCAGACTTTTATGCTCCAGTATCAGGCGAAGTTGTAGAAGTTAATGAAGCTGTTAAAAGCGAACCTTCCTTAACTAACCAAGAAGCTCATGGAAAAGGGTTCTTTTTTAAGATAAAACTATCAAAACCAGAGGAATTAGACAATCTTTTAAGCTTTGACGACTATAAAGCTTCATTATAAAAAAATATGTTCATATCAAATACTGAGAAAGATAAAAAAGAAATGCTCAAAACTATCGGTGTAGATAGTTTTGAGTGTTTATTGCAAGATATCCCAAAAAAATTACTAAACACAAAAATGAATTTA
>JABHZW010000027.1 GCA_018656005.1 Candidatus Pseudelusimicrobium marinum
GTTAGCTTATCGCCTTCTAATATATAGAAACCAGCCCAGTTTATTTGTTTAAGCTCATCAAATAGTAGGGCAGATAAATTAGCCATATTGGATATAGGACCAAAATCTGCAGAAAGCAGACTTTCGGCCTTTTTTAGTAATATTTGATATTGTTCTTCTTTTTGTTTCATAATTTCAAATTTAGTATACTAAAATTATAGAGCCAATCAAAGAAGGAGACTAAACATTATGCCAAGAATAGAAGTAGATGAAACACTTTGTAAAGGTTGCGAGTTATGTAAAATGACTTGTCCAAAACAATGTATAGAGATGAGTGATAAGTTTGGAAAGAGTGGTTATTTCCCAGCAAAATTAGCAAAAGAAGATTGTTGTATTGGTTGCAAAATGTGTTACCAAGTCTGTCCTGATGTTGCTATAACAGTATATAAGTAAATTTAAATCGTTTTATAATGCCTGCAAATTTTTGTGGGTTTATTTTTTAGGAGGAATTTTAATATGTCTGAAAAATCAGAAAAAGTTTTAATGAAAGGTAATGATGCTTTAGCAGAAGGCGCGATTCGTGCTGGGTGTCGTTTTTTTGCAGGATATCCAATAACCCCGCAAAATGAAGTGCCAGAATATATGGCAGCACATATGGAAGACAGAGACGGAGCTTTTGTTCAAGCAGAAAGCGAAGTAGCTGCTATTAATATGGTATATGGTGCTTGTGCTACTGGCACAAGAAGTATGACTTCTTCTTCAAGCCCAGGTTTGAGCTTGAAGTTAGAAGGTATATCCTATAGTGCAGGGGCAGATTTGCCAATATTCTTTGCAAACATTTCCAGAGGTGGACCAGGGTTGGGAGATATCCAAACAGCCCAAGGCGACTATTTCCAAGCAGTAAAAGGTGGCGGACATGGCGATTATAAAGTTATAACACTTGCTCCAAATTCTGTTCAAGAAATGGCAAATCTGCCAAAAAAATGTTTTGAATTGGCAGAAAAATATAGAGTGCCGACTTCAATTTTAGCCGATGCTACTATTGGTCAGATGATGGAAGGTATTAATTTTGATTTTGAACCAGTAGACGCAACAAAATTACCAGAACCAGATTGGGCGTTGGGAGATTCTACCAATAGAGATAAACGAATGGTATATTCCTATAACCTAAAAGAAGGTGCTTTGGAACAAATGACTTTAAAAAGAGCTCAAAGATATGCAGACATAGAAGCAAACGAAGTTATGTATGAAGAAAAAAATGTAGAAGATGCAGACATAATTTTAGTAGCTTATGGTGTAGCATCAAGAGCATGTTTAGAAGCTTTAAAAATCGCCGAAGAAAAAGGTTTAAAAGTTGGTTTATTCAGACCGATAACCTTATGGCCATTCCCAAATAAAAGAATTGCAGAACTTGCTAAAAAAGCAAAAGCATTCTTAGTTGTAGAGATGAGTCTTGGTCAAATGGTAGAAGATGTAAAATTATCTGTTAACGGCGAAAAACCAGTACATTTACATGTAAGACCAGGTGGCGGTTTCCCAACAGGTAAACATATTATTGAGGCGGTAGAGTCTGTACAAAGCGGTTCTGATAAATGGCTGTATGATACAAGCAAATCAGAAGAATATGCCAAACTAATTTTGGAAGAAGGAGCAAAATAATGACAGCAGAAAAAGCAATAACAAAAAGACCTTCAGGTTTAACAGATAAAAAAACACATTATTGCCCAGGTTGCGGACATGGTGTTGTTCATAGATTAATCGCAGAGGTTATGGAAGAACTTAATATTGTTGGTAAAACAATAGGTGTAGCTCCGGTTGGTTGTGCAGTGTTTGCAGACACTTATTTTGCTTGTGATATGATTCAAGGTCCACACGGACGAGGACCTGCAATAGCAACTGGTCTAAAAAGAAGCAAACCAGAATTAGCAGTGTTTTCCTATCAAGGCGATGGTGATTTGGCAAGCATAGGTATGGCAGAAACTATACATAGTGCGGCGAGAAGCGAAAATATTACGATAATTTTTATTAACAATTGTATATATGGTATGACCGGTGGACAAATGGCACCTACTACATTAATAGGTCAGAAAGCGACAACTTGTCCTAAAGGTAGAGACGCAAAAAAGCAAGGATATCCAATAAAAGTAAGTGAATTGTTAGCAACTTTACAAGGTGCAAAATATTTAGAAAGATGTGCCGTACATAAACCTGCATTTGTAGCAAAAACAAAAATGGCTATTAAGAAAGCATTTCAAAATCAGATTGATGGTAAAGGGTTTTCTATGGTAGAAGTTTTGACTGTATGTCCTACAAACTGGGGTTTAAACTTGAAAGATAGTATCGGCTTTTTGGAAGGACCAATGGAAGAGTATTTTCCACTAGGAGTTTACAAAGATGAAAAATAAATTATATCAAGGAATTAAAATATCGGGTTTCGGCGGACAAGGCGTAGTATCTGCAGGTGTATTACTAGCACAAGCTGGTGTTTTGGAAAATAAGAATGTAAGTTGGTTTCCATCTTATGGTCCAGAAATGCGTGGCGGAACAGCGAATTGTAGTGTTGTTATTTCTGACGAAGCAGTAGCGACACCGGTTGTTACAATGCCAGAAACAGCAATAGTAATGAACGAGCCAAGTTTCGCAAAATTTGAACCTATCGTCAAAGAAGGCGGACTTTTGATAGTTAATAAAAGTTTGATAAACTCAAAATCTGAGCGAAAGGACATTACGGTTTTAGAGATAGATTGTAATGGCATAGCGGAGAAGCTAGGCAACTCAAAAGTTGCTAATATGATAGCGCTTGGTGCATTTGCTGGGTTCACAAAAGCAGTTTCTGTTGAAAGTATAGCAGAAGCAATGAAAAAGGTTTTCAAACGAGCAAAGCCGGAAGTGTTAGAGCTTAATAAGAAGGCACTTGAAGAAGGTGTAGCTTTAGCAAAATAGTTTTACTTCGTCTTTTGAATGATAATTTTGTCAAAGGCAGGCTCAAATACTCGGGGGTAAACCCCACTCACGGTATTACACGCCTGCCTTTTTCGTGTTTTCGAATCAAAATACTCGTAAAACCTGTTTGTCATTACGAAGCGATTTTTTTGAGATTACCACAAAATTTTTTTCTTTGTCATTGCGAGGGCGAAGCCCGTGGCAATCTCAATTTTTTAAGACAATTTACCCCAAGCCATTTATTATGGTTTGGGGTTTTCTTTCCTCTCCCTTTGGGAGAGGACGACTAGTTCGAAGAACTAGCGAGGTGAGGGCTATGTTTCATGGCATATAAAAATACACGAAAAACAAAGAAGCATAGCCCTCACCCCAACCCTCTCCCAGAGGCTGGGTCCCCGACCCAACGGGAGAGGGAGTAAACTTATTTAACATAATTCGCAAAGGTAGAGGTAGTAAACTTTTTCTAACCCAAAAACATTATTTACTTAAAAATTTAAATCGGGTACAATATTTCCAAGCCAATTTGCTTTTTGTAAAAAAATTTTCAAATTGACTTGGAAACTTTTTTTGTGCCAAGTTTTTCTTTGAGACTACTTTGAGACTACGGGTTCTTTGTTTTCAAAAAGTTATATAATCTAGAAAAGAATCTTTGGAGGTCGCTATGATAGAAAAATTTCAAAACTTTATACCAAAAATTTCAGATTCAGCTTTCGTCCATAAACTCGCATCAATCATCGGTAAAGTCAAATTGGGCGAAAATGTTTCAGTCTTTCCTTGTGCCGTGCTTCGTGGCGATATCGAGGATATAATCATCGGCGATAATACTAATATCCAAGATAATGCTTGCCTCCATACAAATTATGATGCTCCAACTATTGTCGGTAAAAATGTCACAATCGGACACGGTGCTGTCGTTCACGGCACGAAAATCGGTGATGGTTCTTTAATCGGTATGAATGCTACAACACTCGAATGTGAGATTGGTGAAAATTGTATCATCGGTGCGAATGCTTTAGTGACTGCAGGTCAGAAAATTCCTGCGAATAGTTTGGTGATGGGTGTGCCAGCGAAAGTCGTCCGACAACTCAAACCCGAAGAATTAGAACATTTGAAAATGTCGGCTGTTGAATATGTCAAATTATGTAAAGAGTTCAAAAATGGCTAAAATTTTATTGATTGAAGATAGTAAAAAACTTGCTCTAGCATTAAAACCTGCACTTGAAGGTGAGGGGTATGAAATGTTTTGGGCAGAGGACGGCATTAAGGGTTTGGAAATTGCAAAAAAAGAAATACCCAATTTAATTCTGCTCGATTTGATGCTTCCAAAAGTTTCTGGCTTTGAAATTTGTAAACAACTTAAACAACACGAAAAAACGTTCAAAATCCCCGTAGTAATAATATCTACATTAAATAAAGAGGAAGATATTGCACTTGCAAAACAGATGGGTGCAGATAAATATATAGGAAAACCATATAATTTATCTGAAATTTTAGAAGAGGTAAAATATTTATTATGTTCTTAAAAAAAGCAGAAAAATTACAGGCACAAGGTTTATTTAAACCTGCAATAAAACAATATTTATTAGCACTTAAAAAAGAAACCGTTTTAGAAACTAAGCTAGACATTATGCTTTCTCTGGCAAGTTGTTATAGAACTTTGGGCGAGGCGGCAAAATCTTTGAAACTAGTATGCGAAGTGCAAAAACTTTCCCAAGATTTTGAGTTAGACGACTATCTTATCCTCGCATTACAAGAAAAAGCTATGGCTCTTCGTGCTGGTGGCGAATTATGGGAAAGTTTAAAAATTTTGAACCAACTATTTAAATTTTATACTGATGTTAAAGATTTTGCCGCCCTTTCTTATGTGGCTTGGGCTTTAGGTGGAGTATATAGATTGCAGGGCGAATTTAAAAAATCTATAAAAAATTTCAACATTGCGATAGTCAATGCAAAAAAAGTTGGCGATAAAAGTTCCCTAGCTTATGCTTACTGTGGTTTGGCAGGTGTTAGCAGAATTTCGGGCGATATTGATGGTTGTATAAACAATTATAAGTTGGCTCAAAATTTGTTCGCAAAAAGTAATGATAATTTTGGTAAAGCATATATAAATTGCGGTATGGCTAATGGTTTGCGTCAGAAAGGTGATTATAAATTGGCATATAAACATTATTTATTGGCAGATAAATTATATAGCAAAATCGACGATAAAGCAGACCTTGGTTTTGTAAAATGGGGTAAGGCCTATGTATTGGCAAAACAAGGTAAAATAAAACAAGCTTATACAGAACTCAAACTTGCAGAAAAACTTTTTGCAGGTACAGACGAAGTTCGTGGACAGATTTTAACACAACTTTCTTTAGCAAATTGTATATATGTTTTAGGTGATGTCAAAAAGGCAGATAAAATTTATGACAATGCTATAAAACAAGCAAGAAAAGAAAATTTGTACACATACCTAGAAACTTTTACTTAATTTACTTCGTCTTTTTGTTAATTTTTTATTTTTTTGCTCCTAAAGTAGGGTTCCCTCGCTTCGCTTCGGGTTGTTCCAACCTACTAGTCGTCGCAAAAAACAGAGGGCTAGCCTCTTATAAAAAATTACCTAAAAATACTTGTAAATTATTTAAATTTGGTACAATAAAACTATGAAAAACAAAAAAGCATTCACTTTAATAGAACTTATGGTTGTGGTACTTATTGTCGCAGTATTAACTGCTGTAGCTTTTCCTCATTATAGGGTTTCTGTAGAACAATCCCGTGCATTAAAGGCCATTAATATTATTCATATGTTGCACGCGGCTTCTAATAGAGCTTATATTGCGAGTGAAACCTATTCGGATAATTTTACCGAATTAGATTTTGAAATGTCTGATGATATGACTTGTTCAGACCAGATTTGTCTTGATGAAGATTTTATTTATCTTCTTGCTTCTGGTACAGATGTAGGTTTTGTTAAAAGAGCAGATGAAGTTACAGTTCCTGGTAGCTATGAAACTACTGATACTATTCCAAATTTTATGAACTCTGGTGTTTACGCAGAACCTTCTTATCATTATGGTTTTTATAAAAATTTTAATGATAATACTCTTCGTTGTTTCTCAACAAATACTACTGGTGCGAAAATTTGTAGTATCATGGGTTGTAGTGATGGTGTTTGCGACTAATTTTACTTCGTCTTTTTACCCTAGCCTTCGTTTTCGGTCGGTTATTTACCGCTACTCCTTCGGAGTATTCGCTAATGTAAACCGCCCTCCCTCAGGCCTCGGCTAGGGTAAAAATACTCGTAAATGCATTTAGTTTTATTTTTTGTTATTTAGATAATTTTACCGCAGTTAAAATGGCGTCTACCATGCTATTTTCATCTGCGGTTTTTTTGTGAGCAATATCAAAAGCTGTGCCGTGGGTGGGGGAAGTTCTTACAATATTTAAACCAGCTGTTAAATGTACTATCGGCTTTATGCTTGCTAGTTTTAACGCCGATAAAGCATTATCGTGATACATTGCTAAAACACCATCAAACTCGCCTGTTATATGTTTACCCCAAACAATATCTGGTGGGTAAGGACCTTCCACTTTATAGCCAAGTTTTTTAAGTTTTTTTATCGCTGGAATAATTACTTTTTTTTCTTCTTTACCCAATTTTCCGCCATCGCCAGCATGTGGATTTAATGCAGAAATTGCGATTTTTGGTTTTTTGATACCAAACTTTTTCATTTGAGTATGAAAATTTTTGAAAGTTTCTAAAATTCTTTTTTCTGTTATAATTTTGCCAAGTTTTGAAATTGGATAATGCTCTGATACTAATCCACATTTTAAATTACCCGCAAAAAAGCACATTGCAATACTGCCATCTTTAGAACAATGTTTTTTTAAATATTCCGTATGTCCAACAAAACCTGTTTTTGCTTTATCCCAGCTTTGTTTAGATATCGGTGCGGTAACAATGCCGTCCACCTTGCCTTGATTAGCAAGTTTTACACCAAGTTCTACGGCTTTAAAGCTAACAAGCCCACCCCACTTGCTAGGGCTGTGTTTTTTTGTTGCTAGCCCCTGGCTAGCGATGTTTTGCGGTATAAAAACATCTATTAAACTTGCCATGCTTGGCTTATACCCAGCTTTTACTAATGAAGCTTTATCACCTACTAGCAAAACATCGCATACCTGCTTAACTTTTTTATTTTTGATAGCTTTAATTGCAACAAGCGGGCCTATCCCGTTAGGATCGCCCGCCGTCACTAAAATTTTTGCTTTCTCTTTTGAGCTCTTTTTCATTTTTTTTACTTCTCAAGTAGTGGCACTCACTCCGTTCGTTGCTCCGCACCTACTATACAAAGTAAAAAAAATGAAAAATCATCTCAAAATACTTTGCAAAAACATAAATGAGGTTTTTTAGATTTACTTTTTTTCACCTTTTTTCTCTTTGGACTTTTCGTCCTTAGGTTCTTCATCTTTTTTTTCTTCAGGTTTTTTAGCTTCTATTAAATCAAACTTTTTCTTAATATCTATTGTTGCTTTTGCATGCAAGTTTTTAACATAATCTTCTGCTGCTTTTTGCATATTCATTGCAGAAAGATATTTGTTAAGTTCTGGTTCTATCATATCGTAAGTTATATCTTGTTTTGCTTTTCTTTCTTTTACTGTTATTAAGTGTACACCAAAATCTGTTTTAATTGGAGTACTCACTTTTCCTAGTGGTAAAGAAAATGCTTGTTTTTCAAAATCCTTAGGCATTGTGCCTTTTAATACGAGGATATCGGTATTACCTGGTCTATCTGAAAGTTTTTGAGCATTAACATCTTCTGTATATTTTAATGCAGCATCGGTAAAGGTAATTCTACCTGTGACTATTTGGTTTCTTATATCTGTAGCTTTTTTAATTGCTGCTTTTGTTTCTTTATCATTACCTTTTTCTGCTTTTAAAAATATGTGCCCTAGTTTTGCATTTTCTGCTGTTAGCTGATGCAATTTATTTGCAAGCGGTAAAGCTCTTTGTAGACGAACTTCGCCCATTTTTTCTATAGCAACGGTATCTTGTGCCATCACATTTTTAATGTCTGCATAAAGTTGTTTAATATCTTTTTCTTTTGGTGGTTTAGAGTCTCTTGCTATAACTTGATCTATAAGTTTTTTTGTTGTTAATTGTCTTTTTACTCGTTTTTGAAATTCTTTATAACTTATAGCTTCTTTTTTAAGTTCAGATTTAAATGCTGCTTCCGTTTTTTTAGCACTTAATGGTTTACCTGTTTTTTGGTCAAATGCAAAAGTTTGTTTGATTTGGTCTACCGCTTTAGTAAGTTCACTATCTTTTACTATTACTTTTTCAGCTTGTGCTTGTTGATATAAAAGTTCTTCAGTTACCATTTCCATTAAAACTTGATATTCCACAAACTGTCTATTTTTAGGATCTTTTACAACTTCAGCGGATTGACTGTTGTATTCTTTTAATACAGATGTCATAAGTTTTTCGTAATCGGAACTTAATATCGGTTTACCATTTACTGTTGCAATGGTAGAGTTGAATATTTTTGCATCTGCAAAAA
>JABHZW010000016.1 GCA_018656005.1 Candidatus Pseudelusimicrobium marinum
AATGGCAGGAACAAAGTCGCAAGGTTCGTCCAGTAACGGAAGGGACAGTAAAGGTCAAAGACTAGGCGTAAAAAGATTTGGCAGTCAGCTCGTAAATGCTGGTGAAATATTAGTGCGTCAAAAAGGTACAAAATTTCATCCGGGTAATAATGTTGGTAAAGGGTGTAATGATACTTTATTTGCAAAAATAACTGGCGAAGTAAAATTCGAATGGGTAAAAAAAGGCAAAAAGAAGATATCAGTATATCCAGTAGTAGCTAAATAATAATTTTAGAAAATAAATCAAAAAATGCTCTGCTTTTGCAGGGCATTTTTTGTTAAGATAGCTTTAAGGTGGCAATAAAGCATAAGCAAAACAAGTGTTATGTAGCCACAAAAACAAAAAGAGGAGTGCGCTTCGCACAAGGAGTGGTCTAACCACATGGGAAAAGAAAAGTTTTTAGATAGAGTAAAAATATTCCTAAAAGCCGGTAAAGGTGGCGATGGTTGTCTATCTTTTAGAAGAGAGAAATTTCTTCCAAAAGGCGGACCAAACGGCGGTAATGGTGGTAAAGGTGCTAGCATAATAATAAAAGCTAACAGTAATATTACAACCTTGCTTGAAGTTTCCTACAATCCACATATCCGAGCAGAAAGCGGCAAAAACGGTGCCGGCTGGAATAAAACAGGTGAGGACGGCAAAGATAGAATCGTCCTAGTACCTTGCGGTACTGTAGCCAAAATTACAGATCCAGAAACTGACAAACTAATCACCGTAGCAGATTTGGTATATGAGGGCGAAACCGCTGTTTTGGCAACAGGTGGTAATGGTGGTAGAGGCAATTACTCTTTTAAAACTCATAAAAACACAGCTCCGTTTATATCCGAAAAAGGCGACAAAGGCGAAGAGCTTGAAGTTATTTTAGAACTTAAAGTTTTAGCAGATGTTGGGCTTATCGGTTTCCCTAATGCTGGTAAAAGCACATTTTTATCTACAACAAGTTCTGCAAGACCGCAAATTGCGGATTATCCATTTACAACACTAAACCCAAAAATTGGTATGGTAATGCACAAGAATAAAGATTTCGCCGTAGCAGATATCCCCGGCATTATAGAAGGTGCGAGTGAAGGTAAGGGGCTTGGTCATCAATTTTTAAAACATATAGAACGAACACGAGTTATAATACATTTAGTGGATCCGCTTGGGTTTGACAATATTTCACCTTTGGAAGGCATTGTTAAAATTGTGGAAGAGCTTAAAAGTTTCGATAAAAAGTTTGGCAAAAACCTAGCAAAAAAACCTAGAATAATAGCTGTAAATAAAAGTGATTTACCAGAAGCTGAAGAAGTATTTAAACAAGTTAAAAAGAAATATAAAGCACGAAAAGTATTTTTAATATCAACTGCTACTGGCGATAATGTAAAAAAAGTTTTAGACGAAATAATTAAATTACTTTCTAAAAACCCATTAAAAATCAAACAGATAGAAAAACCTAAAAAAGCAATGCATAAAGTAGCACCGATGTTTAAAATTTCAAAAACACAGGACGATATTTTAATGGTTACCGGCAAACAGGTAGAGCGAATGGTAAACATAACCCATTTCGAACAGCAACAAGCTGTTGAAAGGTTAAAATATAAGCTTAAAAAAATAGGTCTTGAAAAAGCATTATTAAAAGAGGGTTTGCAAGAAGGCGACCAGCTGATAGTGGGCGAAACCACATTTGAATGGCATACAAGTTTTATAGAGCGACCAAAAAAAGTTAGAATGACAGCAAAAGAACGACTTGCGAGAAGGGAAGAGCGAAGAGGCAAAAAGCTAGAGAAGAAAGCCGAAGAAAAAAAGGTAGAAGCTAAAAGAAAAAAACATAGAAAAAATTCTCGCAATTAAACCTTAAAATATTTTTGTAAGCAATAAAAAACCCCACTCAAAACGAGTGGGGTTTTTAAATTAAATCCCTCCCCCTCACTTCTGTTCGGGTACTCCCTTTACAAAAGGGAGAAAGTTAAAGAAATATTTATTTTTTATGAGATTGCCACGGCAAATAAATTTGCCTCGCAATGACAAAAAGCTTTGGGTTTTTGCGAGGGTTTTGAGATGAGAATGCGAAAACCCCCAGCCAATTGGCTGGGGGTTTTTAAACTAAAACTTTATGGTTTTTACAAGTATTTTGTTGTTTTTTCGAGGCGTTTTGAACCGCCTAGTCCATTAGCGAATACTCCGCAAGGAGTAGCGGGACTTAAGGTTCAAAAGAACAAAGAAAAAACACAAAAGACGAAGTAAAAACTAATGTACTTCGCCTAACCACTTCTTAATCTTCGGTGTGAAAATAAACAATATTATCGCTACACCTAATGATGTCATCACTGGAATCATAAAGAAGCTTGAAAGGTCTGTGCCTTCTTTATATAGTGTTGCGAAACTTCCTGCTAAGAAACTTCCCATCGATATACTACCAAACCATACACCCATGAATAATCCAACAAATTTATCTGGTGAAAGTTTTGTTATCATCGAAAGACCAATTGGAGAAATAAACAACTCACCAATTGTTGCAAAAAGATAACACGAAATTATCCAGAACATGCTTATTTTTATACCTGTTGTTCCAATTAATTTTGCTGCTACTACTAAGAACACAAACGATACTGCTAAAGATATCATACCGTATGCATATTTATGCGGTGTTCTTGGATTCTTTTTAATTCTGCTAAGCCACATCCATATTTTTGAAAATAATGGCGCTAACAATACGATAAAGAATGGGTTTGCACTTTGAAACCAACTTGTTGGTATCAAAAAGCCAAATAACATTCTGTCTGTATTTCTGTCTGTAAATAATGTTAGTGAACTTCCTGCTTGTTCGAAAAACACAATAAAAGATAGCTTTACTAAACATAGTACAGCTATAACTAATATTTTATTTTTAGCTGGAACCTCTTTTAAACTTTTTATTACAGAATAAAAAATTGCGATACAACCAACGGTTGCAGCAATTTTTAAACCTTTTATCATAATTTCGCCAAAGCCGAAGAACCATGATATTAATATTAAATAAAGTACCGCTACACCACCACCGATAAGATACATAAGCTTTTTCTTTTCTGCCGGAGTATCTGGTGCTGGATGAGTAGGAGTCATTCCGACATCACCCAAATGTTTCTTATACATAAAGAATACCACTAACGATATTACCATACCTATACCGGCTGTTAAGAAGCCCCAATGGAAGCCAACTTTTTCACCAAGTGTACCAGCAATAAAGTTACATATAAATGCACCTAAGTTGATACCCATATAGAATATTGTAAAACCTGCATCTTTCCTTGGATCGTTTTTCGAATACAAACTTCCTACAATTGTCGAAATGTTTGGTTTGAAAAACCCGCCACCTAAAATAAGTGTGCCGAGTGCTAGATACATAAAAAGTTCGCCATAGTTTGGTACTGTTTGCGATATAAATGCTGCAAATGCTAAAGCAAACTGACCAAGTGCCATCAAAATACCACCAATTACGATAGCTTTTCTTTGACCCCAGTATCTATCGGCAATGTATCCGCCTAAGATTGGCATTAAATATACAAAACCAGTAAATACACCATATAGTTGACTTGCTTTTGCATCTTGAAATAGCAAAACTTTTACGAGGAATAAAACAAAGATACCACGCATTGCGTAGTAACTAAATCTTTCCCACATTTCTGTGATGAATAAAACATAAAGCCCCTTGGGATGCTTTTGTTCATCTTGAGTAACCATTTGTTCTTCTACCATAGACTCTCTCCTCCACTTATAAATAAAGTATGTACGATATTATAGCAAAAAACCCCGCTCTAGTGAGCGGGGTTTTTTAAATTGTCTTATTAAGCTAAACCAAAACTAATGGATACCGTGCATCCATTTGCGTATTGGTTTTATTAATATCAACAATACAACAGCTGAACATGCAGCCATTAATGTTGGTATCATAAAGAATTTGTTTAATGCGATTTTGTCGTAATATCCACTTGCCCAGCCCGCTGTAAAGTTAGCTGAACCTATTGCTACGAACCAAAAGCCCATTAACAAAGATACGAATTTGGAAGGTGCTAATTTTGTTACCATAGATAAACCAACAGGTGATAAGCAAAGCTCACCAAGTGTTTGGAATAAATAAGAGAACAATAAGAAGCTCATTCCTACTTTCATACCAGTCTTCATAAATGCTGTTGCTGCTAGTACCATGAAGCCGAAACCTAATGCTAATAATGCTAAACCCCAAACAAATTTCATTGGTGTTGAAGGGTCCATATTTTTCCTAGCTAAGCTAATCCACATTTTAGAAAACAATGGTGCTAATAAAATTATCAAGAATGGATTAAACGATTGGAAAACACCAGCTGGTAATTCTATTCCACCAATAAGTGGTAAGAAGGCAGGTAATACTCTATCTACTTGTCTGTCTGCAAATATTGTTAAACTTGTACCTGCTTGCTCAAATGCTGACCAGAAGAATATAACAAAGAATGCTAATATGAAAATAACAATAATTCTTTGTTTTTCTTTTACATCATTTAGGTGAGAGAACAAATAGTATGTAAAACCTATAATACCTGCTATTATCATCACTGGTCCTGCAAAACTTATCAATTTAGATACATAAATTGCACCAACCGCCAACGCGACAACTAGTAAAGATTTTACTACTTCTTGTTTTGTTATAGAGTGTCTTAAACCTGGTTTACTTCCTGGTTCACCAATAACTTTCTTTCTAAGTACGCAGAAAACTATCAATGATATTAACATCACTATACCTGCTGCAAAGAAACCATATTCCCATTTTGCGCCATCTTGTGAACTTTCTTCAGCTATAAATGGAACAACTAAGTTAGCAACCAATGCACCAACATTAATACCCATATAGAAAATAGTGAAACCACCATCTCTTCTTGGGTCATTTTCTCTATACATTGGGCCTAAAATACTTGTTACATTGGGTTTAAGTAATGCTACACCACCAACTATGATAGCGATTGCAAAGTACATCATTGTTAATTGCGTATTTCCTGCAGACGATGTCATTGCATGGAAACCCATTATGAATTGACCAAGGGCAATAAAAATACCACCAAAGATGATGGCTTTTTGTTGACCCCAGAATCTATCTGCTACATATCCACCGATAATAGCTAACACATAAGAAAGCCCCATGAAAGCTCCCATTATAGGTCCTGCTTTTCCTGGAGCAAGTGCTAATGCATTTAACAAATAGAGCATGAATATTGCTCTCATAGAATAGAAGCTGAATCTTTCGCCAAGTTCTGTACCAGCTAAAAGCCATAACGCTTTCGGCTGTTTGTCTTGTACTGATTGTTCTTCTCTTAAATCTCCTTCCATTTATCCTCCTACTAACACCATAGTAATATATGACATTGGATTTATATTAATATGTATACATATTATATACATACTAGTAATTTATATATTTTTTAGAGGGATTTGGCAAGCTGTTTTTATCAGAAGACCGACGAATAGGAAAATAATTTATACACTTGTGACAACATTCTATACAACTCACAAGCTTCTACAACTAGGAATATTGTAAAAATGGCTATTATAAGTGTATATATCCATTTAAGGGGTTTGCTTACTACAGGAGACAAAATAACAAAAAACATAGCAAAAGGACCAAGCAATAGTATAAGTAGGATTATTCCCCAATGTTTATAGTACCAATGTACATATTTACCCCAACCAGTTCCACAAGAACTACAATAATTGTGTTCTAGTGGCATTTGTCTTTTGCATTTTAGACAAGTTCTTTCTTCTATGTTATTTATCTGATTCATGTTTTAAAAACCTTTTTATTTCACTTCTTGCTTTTGGAGTTTTAGCAAAATGCAACCAATCTTGTTTTGGACTGGCAGATTTTTTGGTTAACACTTCGCATTTTTGTCCATCTAAAAGTTCATAACTCATTTTAACAATTTTATCATCTACCTTTGCGCCAACATATCGTTTGCCAATATCTGTATGAATGGAATATGCAAAATCCAAAACGGTTGAACCTTTTGGTAATGCTTTGATATCACCTTTTGGAGTACTAACAAAAACTTGTTCCAAATTAATATCTGTTTGGAAAACTTCTAAAAATTCTTGCGGAGCTGTAATGTCTTGCATCCATTGTAGCCATTGTCGTATCCAATTTAATTTTTCATCTAAATGAAAACTATCCTTAACACCAGTTTTATATCGCCAGTGAGAAGCAATACCATGCTCGCAAGTATTGTGCATATTTTGTGTTCTTATTTGAACTTCTATTTTATGTCCGCTTTTTGTTTCTATCGTCGTATGTAAGCTTTGATACAAGTTTATTTTTGGTGTTGCTATATAATCTGTAAAGTTACCTTCGACAGTTTTAAATTTTTCGTTAATAACAGCAAGTATTCCATAACATTCAGAAATTGTGTTTGTTATTATTCTTATACCAAGCCCATCTTCAATTTTATCAAAACCTACTTCGTGCTTTTTCATCTTTCTGAAAATAGAATATTTATTTTTTATTCTAGCTAAAATTGTATATGTTATTTTACTGTCTTTTAAATAGCCGTCTATTTCGTTTTTAAATTCTTCAAGTAAAATTTCTTTTTCTTCTTTTGCTTGCTTAAAGTTTTTTGTTATTTGATTATATTCCACTGGATGAAGAAATTTAAAAGCTAAATCTTCCAGCTCGTTTTTTAATTTAAACATACCAAGCCGTTGAGCAATTGGCGAATAAACCATTAAAGTCTCTTGTGAAATTATTTGTTGTTTTCCCCCCGGTAAATGCGATAAAGTTCGCATATTATGGGTTCTATCTGCTAGCTTAATAAGTAATATTCTTATATCTTTTGCAGTCGATACTAACATTTTTCTAAGGTTTTCAGAAGTTTGATGATCTTGCGAAGTAAATTTAAAATTACCTATCTTTGTAACCCCTTCCACCATATGTGCAATTTCTGCACCAAACTTTTTTTCTATATCTTTTAATGTTGCGGAAGTATCTTCTACAGTATCGTGAAGTAACGAAGCAGCAATAGTTTTAGCATCCATTTTATAATCCATCAAAATATCTGCTACAGATATACAATGAGTTATATAATCCTCGCCAGATTTTCGCTTTTGATCTTTATGATGAATCACCGCATATTTATATGCTTTTTCTACAAGCTCGATTTGATCTTTGTTAGTGTTATAAGCTTTGAATTTGTTAATTAATTCTTTCACTTTTTTCCCCGCCGTTTTGAATATCGTAGAGTTTTTTATAGATTCCATCTTTAGCTAACAATTCTTTATGTGAACCAAGCTCTGCAATTTCGCCATCTTGTAAAACACAAATTTTGTCGGCATGTGTGATTGTTGATAATCGGTGCGCTACCATTATTACAGTTCTTGTACCTAAAAGTTTTTCTATAGATTGCTGAACATTCTTTTCACTTCTACTATCTAAACTACTTGTAGCTTCGTCTAATAAAAGTATTTGTGGCTGTTTAATTATTGCCCGTGCTATCGCTAATCTTTGTTTTTGACCACCAGAAACTTTCACCCCTCGCTCGCCGATTAAAGTTTGCATACCCTGTGGTTTTTTCTCGACAAACTCAAATGCATCTGATGTCTGCATCGCTTTGTTGATTTGCTCTTCTGTAGCATCTGGTTTGCCGACACGGATATTATTTTCAATAGTATCGTCAAACAAAATTGTGTTTTGACTTACCAAACCCATTTGATTTCTTAAATCTTCTTCTGTTATATCTTTTATATTTATTCCGTCGAAAAGTACTTGTCCTTTTTGTGGATCAAATAAACGAAGCAAAATATTTATTATTGTTGTTTTACCGCTACCACTTGGTCCTACAAATGCGATACTTTGGTTTGGTTTAATTTCAAGATTGATGTTTTTCAAAACATCATCATGTGATTTTGGATATTTATAACTTACATTTTTGAAAGTTATTCCACCTTTAAAATTTTTAAGTTTTTTAGGTTTTTTAGGATCAACAACTTCTGGTTTTTCTTCTAATAATTCAACAATCCTGCTCCAACTAACAATCGCGATTTGGATTTTTGAATATAAACGGGATATGTTTTTTAATGGTCTGTAAATCATAAAGAATGCACCACAAAATACACCAAACTCACCTATGGTCATTGTGCCATCTAAAACATTTTTTCCGCCGAAATACAGCAAAATAACAAGCATTAAACTGCCTAATAGTTCCATCAACGGACTAGCCAAAATTGTAGCTCTTGTTAACCGCATTGTTTCGCTAAAAATATCTTCATTATCTTTTCTGAAATGTTTGATAGAAAGTTTTTCATAATTAAATGCTTTTATAATTGACATACCTTCAACGGCTTCAGTAAATCTATGAAAAATATTTTGAGTAATAAGTTGAGCTCTAAATGTTGCTTTTTTCATTTTTTTGCCAAGCAAGCTCAACAATAGACCAGCCAATGGTGCGATGATAAATAAAACCGATGCGAACTTTGCATTTGTATAAAATAAAACAAAAACCACACCCAATGTTGTGAATAAATCTCTTAACAAAAATACTGGTATCTCGCCGATAAGTGTTTGTATGATACCAACATCACTCATTGCTTTTGTCAAAATTTCACCGGTTCGTTTTCGCCAGTAAAATTCCATCGACAATTTATGTAAATGTTTGAAAATATCTATTCGTAATTTTTGAACTAATCGTTGCCCAACATAACTTATCAAATATCCATTTGCATAAGTGAAAGCACTTTTGAAAAGATATACTATTGGAATTATAAGAATTAATAATAACAAATCCTTATGACTACTTATTCGAGCTACACCGTCGATAACGGGTTTTAAAAGATAAACTCCAGCTGAATTTACTGCTGCGGTCAAAAGCATAAAAACACCAGCCCATAAAAGTCGTTCTTTGTATGGTTTGATATATGGAATAAGTTTTAGAAAAACTTTATAGCTAGCATATTGTTCTATTTCTTTATATTTATCTTTCTTGCTCATGATTTTGTTTTTTTTGTAAAAATTCCAGATATCACAATATCTGCCACTTTTTTACTTGCACCCTTTTTACCAAGTGTAGAGGTAGTTTTTAACATTTCCCCTCTCATATCTTCTAGTTTTTTAGGATTTTGAAACATAGCTGTAACTTCTGTTGATAAGTGTTGGCTTGTTGCATTATTTTGAATAAATTCTTTAACTATCTGCTTATTTGCCAATATGTTTATTAGCGAAATGTATGGTATAGAAATTATCGCACTAGCTATTAAATATGTAATATAAGACATTTTGTAGCACACTATCATAGGTATACCCAAAATAGCATTTTCTAAACTTGCTGTGCCAGAACATGTTAAAAAAATATCCATATCCTGACGCTTATTATAATTTGTTTCCCTAACGATATCTATGCTTGGTGTATCATCACCACAGAGACTTAATATTTTTTCGTCAGATACTTCTGGTACTGCAAAAACGAAACCTTTTGTTTTTGGGAATATTTTTTTAACTTTTTTTATTGTGTCATAAAAAAGAGGCATATGTCTTTTAATTTCACCCGGTCTACTTCCCGGTAAAATCCCAATTTTCCATTCGCCCGAAATATTAAACTTTTTATCTTTAGCATCTGGCATTATGTCTAGTAATGGATGTCCTACAAATTCTACATTTTTGCCAATTTTTTTATAAATTTTTTCTTCAAAAGGAAGTATCACAAGCACTTTTTTAACGAGTGCTAAAAGCTTACCTGCTCTTTCTGGTCTTGATGCCCAAACTTGTGGACTAACATAATGATATGCGGGGATATTTCTATGTTTTGCAAGTCCTAAAACTTGATGGTTAAAACCATAAAAATCTACCGTAATTACACATGCTGGATTTTTCTCTTCCATATAATTTCTTAGTGTTGAAATGAGTCGAACCCAAAGTGGAATTTTTTTAAGTGGTTCCAAAAAACCACTTGCAGAATTATTTACTAGATTATAAATAAATTTGTCCGACACCGATGCTAATCTATCACCACCGATGGAAGCGATATTTATGGAAGGGTCTGCTTTTTTTATTTCTTTAGCCATATTTGATGCATGTATATCTGCTGAAACATCGCCTGCTACTATTAAAATATTTTTTGTGTAAGGGATAATTTGAGCCATACTATTTACTTTCTGCCCCCTTTAATTTTGCCGATGGTTTCATCGAAAACTATTTTGACTACTTTACCAAAATCTGACACTGCTCTTGCACCTTTAGAGCTTTCTGCACTTACAGATTTTGGTAAATTATATCTTTCCAAATATTCTGTTACCTGTATAGCAAGTTCTAAAGCTAGTGTTCCTCTTTCGCCACTTGGCCATGGGGATTTGGTATGGTTGATGCAATCTATAAAGTGTAAAATTTCTGCTGTAATTGGCATTTGTTTTTCTACTTTTGGGTAATGAACATCTATATCTTTCATAGATTTTATTGTAGGCTTTGTTTTTTTATACATTTTTACTCTTGCATTCATAAAGTCTACGGATATATATGCATTCTTTTGATAAAGTCTCATAAATCTTGCTCGTTCAAAACTTGCACGGCTAGCTGTTACATCTGCCACAGCACCGTTTTTAAATTTGAACCTTACATTTGCTAAATCTTCATGAGAAGAAAGTACACTTAAACCAATAGCTTCAAAACTTTCTACATCGCTATCTATCATAGTTAAAAGAAGGTCTATATCGTGAATCATAAGGTCTAAAATAACACCTATTTGCGACATTCTTGGATCGTACGGACCAAGTCTATCTATATTTATAAATTGTGGGTTTTTAATATGTTTAAAAGCTTCAACAACAGCTGGGTTGAACCGTTCTACATGACCTATTTGAAGTAAAGTATCGGTTTTTTTCGCCATTTCCACCATATCTTTAGCTTCTTGCATTGTTACTGCTATTGGTTTTTCCATAAGGGTATGCACTTTATTTTCTAAAGCGAACATTCCAATTTCGTGATGAAATTGTGTAGGCGCTGCAACAATAATAGCATCTACTTGTGGGATTAAATCCTCGTGTTTTGTATATGGCGAACAATTATGAGCCCATGCAAGTTTTTGTGCTCTTGCAAGATCTGGATCGCATACACCAATAAGGTCTACGCCGTCCATTTTGGCTAGCGTTCTTGTATGAAAGGTACCTAATTTACCGGCACCGATAACTGCAAATTTAACTTTTTTAAACTTTTTCTTAGTTTCCACTTTTTTGGGCATTAAAAATTCCTCCAAGTTGACACTTAGTCTTATACTTACATTATATAATAATTATTGAGAATTTTTTCCATTGCTTTTATATGAAAAACAGGAGACTAAAAAGCCTCCTGTTTTCTATGGTTTTAATACTAATTTAATTCTTTACAATTTTGTGAGAAGAAGAACCTGTATTGATAATATATGTACCTTTTGGTAATGTTCTTAAATTCATAACCACTTTATTGTTTTCATAATTTATATCTACATTTTGCACTCTTCCATTCATATCTAAAAGCACAATATTACCATTAAAGCCAATTGGTACTTCAATATTAACAAAATCTGTTGTTGGGTTTGGATATATTTTAAACTTTTTAGAATTAACTAAATCTTGTTTAATATCAGAGGATAAACTACTACCTGTTATTGTAATTTCGTCTTCTATAGTAAAGAAATTACCATTTTCATATGCTTTAATTCCCACTATACATTTTGCACTTGCTATAGTTTTTATAGAACCATTTGGTAATTGAACACTCCCCTCCCAATGTTGTCTATGATCACCGCTATGATAATAAGGAATCGTACAACTACTATGTGGGTTTTGAATTCCCTCTACTTCAAAAACATCATTTTCTGAAACTTCTGTTTCTTTGCAATCAACATAATAAGAAATAGAATCCACATCTCTTACTAAACCATAATCTATAGTCCAAACATCTTGAGGGTGACTTTCATGTTCCCCATAAGGATTCGTAACATTTATGTAAGATAGTGGCGATTCTGTCGAAGTAATTGCAATATTATGTTCACGATAAGCATATTGTGTTCTATCTTCTTCTATGGCTATTACAAAATGTACATAAGAACCTGGAGGATAGTATGAAGAACACTGCCCTATACCTCCAAAAAAATCTTTCAACAAAACTTCTTCTATCTCTATTGGTGTGTTTGCTTGATTAGGATTTCCACCATTTGGAACTATATTCATATCAGTCATAGCTCCTCTATAAAAACAGCCTTGAGGAACACCCATCCACGGGGAATCGGCAACGAATTCTTCAATATCAAAACCTAAAGTAGCATTTTTTGGACAAAAAACATCAAACATCAAATAAGCTGGAGTATCTATTTCATACTCTAAAGTCCAAGCAAGTCCATGGTTTCCGTCATTAGTAGGTTGTTGTGTGGTAAAACTAGAACTTATAAAATCTATTGAATAAACATTTAAACTTAAAAAAGATATAAACAATATACTTATTAATTTTTTATACATAATTTTTCTCCTATAGTTTATTGTACCAGCTATAGCACATTCTGTAAATAGTACTTTAGTTTAAAACTATCTAAAAATTTTGTAATATCAAGGTTATGAGCATAGAAAGAACACTAGTAATTATGAAACCAGATGCTATTAAAAAACGCATCACAGGTATTGTCTTAGACCGTATAGAACATTACGGCTTTGAACTTGTTGCAGCAAAGGTAACAAAAGTATCCAAAAAACTTGCAGAAGAACATTATAGAGATATAAAAAAACATCCTGCATACGAAGATACTATAAAATTTATGATGGGCGAATTTCACGATCAAAATAAAGTTTATGTTTTCGTTTTTGAAGGCGAAAATGTAATAAATAAAGTAAGAGAAGTGCTTGGTGCAACCAATCCGCATTTCACAAAACCATGGACTATTAGAGGTGCTTTTGGACAAATAAAAAAAGATCATCTTGAAAATGTTGCACATGCTTCAAGCTCTGTAAAAGAAGCAAAAAGGGAAATTGCACTCTGGTTTAAAAAAGAGGACTTTATTAAATAAAATGAAACTGCTAAAGCTACTATTTATACTATTAATATTACCTGCAGTTTGTTTTTCACAAGAAAAACAAACTGCGGAAGAAGAGCCCGTGCTGCCAGGCACAGTAATCACATTAACCACTTCTGACGAATGGGAAATTAATGCAGTATATGTAGCACCAAATATTGCAGAAGAAAATTCGTACCCGTATTTTGAAAGTTATTACGAAAACCTAGCAATAGAAAAAGAAAAACTAGCAGTTTTAGAAGATGATGAAGATACTATTGAAATAGATTTACAAACAGAAGTTTCCACAAAAAAATATCCGATAATTTTACTCGTACACGATTACCAAAAAGATAATACTAGTTGGATAAATTTTTCTAAAAAAATCAGACGGCTTGGCTTTGGATATTTAGCAATAGATTTGCGTGGACATGGTAAAAGCATAAAATACGAAGAGCCAAAAGAAGACGAAGACGAGGAAATTTCTGAAGATAAAGAAAGAAAGGTTATCGACTATAAATCTTTCGCAAGAACGGGTGTAGATAATGAATATAATCAAATGGTACGAGATGTACAAGCCGGGGTAGATTATTTATTAGAAAAAGGATACACAGAACAAGATATTATATTTTTAGGTGAAGGGTTAGGTTCAAACATTCTTTTAAAAAGTTTGGTTTTTTATAAAGATATTTTAATGACTGCCGTACTTTCCCCCACCCTAAAAAACAAAGGTGTTTTAACAGCACAAAGTTTACGGCTTTACAAAAATCCAGTTTTAATTGCAGTATCTATGGAAGAAAAAAAAGGTTTTATAGATGCCAGCATTTTAAGAAACATAGCATACATAAGTAGCGGAGAAGGCAAGGTTACATTTCTAAGCACATATCAATATTTTGGCACAGAAATGTTAGACACATATTTTTCCAAAACATTAGCACAATGGCTAAAATATCCTATACTACCACCAGTGCAAAAAGTTGTGGAAATAGAAGAGCCTGTCGTCTTATTAGAACAACAAAATTTAGAAACCGAACAGGGGGTTTTATATGAATGAAGAAAATAAAAATAATTCAAAGGTATCTTCAGTTGCGCTGCTTTTTTTAGTGTTAATTGTAATAGTTTTTATGGCATTTATTTCTAAAATGATAATACCACAAGTAAGAGAAGTTGGTAAAGATAAAAATATGATAATGGAACGAGAAATAAGGGTAAGTTCCACAGGAAACACTTTCGATTATGAAAGAGCAGACGAGAATTTAAAAGTATTTTCAGACATTGAAATTTTGTTAGACAGAATAGAAACTCAAATAGAAGTTTTAAAAAATCCAAAAATAAAAAAAGAAAACAAACCAACAGATATGAGTTTGCAAAATTTATATGAAATGAAAATGATGCTTACAAAATTAAAACAAGACACTTTATATTCAGATAGTGTAAACTGGCAACACGAACAATCTTTAGGAAGAATTTTAGCATCAATGTTAAATTATATACAAGATTCCTATAAAACAGATGATATTCCATTTGATGTAATACCAAAATATAAATTAATAGTAGATAGGGAAGAAATTTCTGGTGCTGGCACTTATGATTCTTTCAATTTTGAATACGAAATAAATACAGAAGGCGA
>JABHZW010000061.1 GCA_018656005.1 Candidatus Pseudelusimicrobium marinum
AAAATAAAAGTTGGCGAAAAGTTTAAGCTCGCCAAACTTGATATTGAAGTTTTAGGAAGCAGAAGGATAAATGTTAAGCAAGAAATATATCACCCAACATCATTAAACGAAATATCTTACGATATCAAGTTTGGCAAGACCGACTTTTTAATATCATCTAACTGCTATTTCACAACATTAGATAAGAAAATATATTATCCGAAGAACGACGAGATTAAAAAAATAAAGCTATAAATGGTAAAATATAAGTATGAAAAACTTAATATTAGCAATAATTTTCATATCAGTAGGTTCTACTATTTCCGTTGCAGAACAGGTTTATCCTGTAGCTGCAGAAGATGGTTCTACTTATATAAAAAAGTGGTACTATTGCCAAAAAATAGAAAACAATTTAGATAAAAAAATATTTGAAACATTAAGAGCAAACGGTGTAGAACCTATCGCTATAAAACCAACACACGGTTGTTCTCATTTACAAGACATCGCTTTGTTTGACAAAAAAGGTAATGCTCTTTTAATGTCAGACGAGCTTATAAATGCAAGACAAAAAAATTTAAATGCCGTAAAATCTACTTTTTGGGATGATGCACCAAATACAAAACCAATACATATAACTGAAGACACATTTCCAAATTTTAGAAAAATGACACACACTTTTGTAGAAGGTGGTGGACTAATATCTGGTAAATTTGCAAATGGCGAAACTTATGTAATTATAAACCAAGATAATTTTAAAAACACAACCAAAAATTTTGAGTTAACAAAATCACAAGCAAAAGAAAAAATAGCTAAAGACCTTGGTATAAAAACAAATAATTTATTTGTAGCACCTATGGGATATCACTTAGATTTATATGTTTACCCTCTACCAAACGGTACATTATTAATGGAAAAGAAAGAAAATAGAAAATCTAAATTTGCTGATGCTTTAGAAACAGAACTTAAAAAAGATAATCGTTTCAAAATAATACGTGTACAAGGCATCTTTAGTACAAGAACCAATTTCTTTAACGGCTTTAGTGGTAAAAACAATAAAGGCGAAATTTTCGTAATAACAAATAAAGCAAAAGATGATAACAATAGACATACACCAGAATTAGAAAATTATTGGGCAAAGATACTTATCAAACATAAAATAAAAAGAGAAAATATTTATTTCTTAGGTTCTTACCACTCTGTTGCAGGTATAGATTGTGCTGGTGCAATAAGTCCATAAAAAGGATATAATAAAACTATGGATACAGTATTAATTTTAAATTTTTTTATAGCATTAATAGCTATTATAAACCCAATTGGGAACTCTGCCTTCTTTTTAGAGCAGGTTGAAACTCAAAATACAAAAGTTCAAATAGCAACAGCATTTTTAATTTCGATAACTGTATTTCTATTACTTATTCTATTTTTTTATAGTGGCACAAATATTTTAAAATTCTTTGGTGTAAGTATGCCTGCATTTAGAATTTCTGGTGGGGTAATATTATTGATGATGGGTATCCGTATGATTCATGGTTACCACAAAACATCAACAAGAAAATTAGAACTTGGCGATAAAGAAAATAATTTTACAAAAGCTAAAAAAACACTTTCCAATATTCTCGTACCGATAGTAATACCTATATTAGTTGGTCCAGGCACAATAACAACAGTAATATTATATTCCAACCAAACAAGAGGCATCGCAACAGATATGGGTATGATAGCTGCTATGGCAGGTGGTGCTACAATAGTATTTATAATGTTCAGCTTTTCTAGTTGGCTTTATAAAATTTTGGGTGAAAATGGGTTTCAAACATTTATGAGAATAATGGGTCTTATAATTTGTGCAATAGCAGTTCAATTTGTGATAGACGGCATTGCAGATCTTGTACCAGGTGTAATAAACACTCAATTTACACATGGTGGCTAACTTTAAATTTCTTAAACTATTAATTAAATTTTAAATATGATAGTATTTGTAATACAAATACAATTGGAGGACAATTATGTCAAAAGCAGACAAAACAAAAGCATTAGAACTCGCTATGAGCCAAATAACAAAAGATTTTGGTAAAGAATCAATTAGAAAATTAGGTGAAACTGTAGATAAAAATATTGAAGCAATATCAACCGGTGCATTCTCGTTAGACCTCGCCTTAGGCGTAGGCGGAGTGCCAAGAGGCAGAGTAATAGAAATTTACGGTCCAGAAGCTGGCGGTAAAACAACCCTAAGTTTACATATCGCTGCACAAGCACAAAAAGACGGTGGCACTGTAGCATTTATAGATGCAGAACATGCACTAGACCCCGCATATGCAACCAAAATAGGTGTAAATGTAGACGAACTTTTAATATCTCAACCAGACAGTGGCGAGCAAGCATTAGAAATTACAGAAAAATTAGTAAGAAGTGGTGCGATAGATTTAATCGTGATAGATTCCGTGGCAGCATTAGTACCAAAAGCCGAAATTGAAGGTGAAATGGGTGCAAGTCATATGGGTTTACAAGCAAGATTAATGTCTCAAGCATTGAGAAAGCTAACAAGTGTTTTGGCTAAAACAAAAACCTCAATAATTTTTATCAACCAATTAAGACAAAAAATAGGTGTTATGTTTGGTAATCCAGAAACCACACCAGGTGGTTTAGCATTGAAATTTTATTCTTCTGTAAGAATAGATATAAGAAGAATAGAAAATCTCAAAAAAGGTGATACCGTTATCGGCACAAGAGTGAGAGCAAAAATTTTGAAAAATAAAGTTGCACCACCATACAGACAAGCAGAATTTACAATGTTGCATAGTGAAGGGATTAGTAAAGAAGCTTGTTTGATTGATATGGGTGTAAAAGCTGATGTTATAGATAAAAGCGGAAGCTGGTATTTATACGGCGAAG
Organism: Candidatus Pseudelusimicrobium marinum; assembly: GCA_018656005.1. Taxonomy (GTDB): domain Bacteria; phylum Elusimicrobiota; class Elusimicrobia; order Elusimicrobiales; family Elusimicrobiaceae; genus Pseudelusimicrobium; species Pseudelusimicrobium marinum. The sequence continues at coordinate 2,869 of JABHZW010000061.1, forward strand.
AGCGACTTGGACAAGGTCAAGATAATGCCAGACAATACTTAAAAGACAATCAACAATTAGCAAGCGAAATTGAAGATAAACTAAAAGTGCATTATATGGATCATCATTACAAACCAGCTACAAAAAAAGAAGCTAAAGCTGAGAAAAAAGAAAAAGTAGCAACAGCTAAAAAATAAACTAATACTTTAGAATTATCAGTGGAGATAAAATGAAAAAATTAGGAATTATTTTATTGATGGGTATTTTCTTAGTTGGATGTGCTACTGCTCATAAGATTAGCAGAGTTGAAGTTGGAATGACTAAAGAAGAAGTTATTGCCAAAATAGGAAAGCCTGTAAGTACAAGTGCAACAAAAAACACAGAATATCTCAATTATAGACTTTCAGAAACAGGAGATGATGCTTTTTATGGAAGAACTAAACCTTATTATGTTCGCCTAGTTAATGGAAAAGTGGATTCTTATGGGTGCCTTGGAGATTTTGATAGCACAAAAGATCCAACTATCAATGTCAATACTGATAATCAATCAGATATAAATGTTTCTAATAAATCTGATCTATACTCCGAACTAACAAAATTAAAACAACTTTTAGATCAAGGAATAATTACTGAAAAGGAATATAATAAAGAGAAAAAAGAACTACTTGAAAAATATTAATATTTCAAAATAAGCTTAATTTTAAAAAACCCTTAGCCAAACATGGCTAGGGGTTTTTTATTAAAATCATCTCAAAACTGATTTTTTTTCATATCCTATTCAAAATACTCGTAAAAAATTTATCAAAAAGTTATGCAAGTTTTTCTAGTTCTTCAGCTTCTTTTATAGTTGGTTGTATAAATTCAAATTTTGATTTAGTTTTATTAAATATCCATTTTTGAAAGGATTTATCCAAATATTTTTTGTTTGATAAAACATCTTCATATTTTATCAAGACTAAAAAATAACATTCATAATTTGTTGTTACGGGATTAATGTTTTTTAACCAAGAAGGCACACACCCGCTCGGCGGGAAATTATTAGGAATTTTTTGACTACAATCTTTTACTTTTGTTATTTTATTAGATTTGGGATCTTTGTAAAATTGTAATATTTTTATTTCATAGTTTTTAGCAGGAATTCTTCCTTGGTTTATTGTCCACACTGTGTGTGTAAAATTTCCGTCATTTTGTTTATCAAATTCGGTTTTTTTTACAAATAAATAAGGTCTTTTGTTTTTTTGTGCCTCATTAAAGCTTCTAACGGTGTATATTATTGTAAAAACCGCACTTCCTACTAATAGAATAGTGGATCCCAATTCTATTAATTTAATTGTTTCTGGTGTCATCTAATATCACCTCAATTTTATTTTTTCTGTTTATTTATTTCTTTTTAAACTTTAGGTGCAATCTTTAATTTTAAAGGTGCTTCTTTATACATAGCTTTTTTTACTTTCTTTGCTAGTTCATCTAATGTTAATGCTCTCCGATCTATTACAACTATCTTATAATACTTTGTCATTGCTATACCTAATTCATCATTGCCTTTAATTATCTCCCAAAAGTTTTGCATACCCTTTGGAGTGCTGGTTATATCACCCTTAAATATAGAAAATACTTTATTTACTCTCTCACCTAGCTCTCTTGCATTAAATGTGCCTATTTCTATGCCTATGCTTTGCAAGTCTTTTTTAACTGCATAACCCAATGCCTCCTCTAACCATTCTGTTAATACTCTTTTTGATACAAATCCATTGTATGTTTTCATTTTGAAGCTTATAAATTTGTTTATATAGTTTTCCATAGCAGATTGCTTTAATAAATCATCGATACTATCAATACTACTATCCATACTATATCTTAAAGCATCTGTTATAATATCGTCTGTCCCTTCCTTAGAAAGACTTTCAATTGCTTCCTTAAAAGATTTATATACAACTTTTAAAATAAATTTAGCAGGTATTATCGGTAATGGTGCTGATACCATTTCTTGTTCGACTCTTGTTTCTACTAATTTATTTAAAGTTTCAGTAGCATTAATACCACCTGATACTAACATTAAACTTGTTGTTAAAATTATTAATTTTTTCATTTTATCTTCTCCGGTTTTTTTAGTGTTCTATTTATATTTTAACTATTACAGTATTTTCGTACAAGGTACTTTAGTACTAGTGACAACTAGTACTTTTGCACTATACAGAAACCCTTTACTAAGTTTGTAGAGGTTTTTTATAAAAAATATGTATAATATAAAATATGATAAATAAAAAAGCTTTTTCTCTAATGGAAATTACGGTAGTGGTATTGATAGTCGCAATACTTGCTGCAATAGCACTTCCTAAATATATGATATCCAAAGATAAAGCTCGCATTAATAGTTTAATGGTACTAGGTAAACAAATCAACAATGCACTGAATAGAAAAAGCGCAATAGATACCGCTACTACCAGTAATGTTTTGGATGTGTTAGATATAACTTTTCAAAAAGCTGATGGTACTGGCAATTGTGACGCAGAGTGCAGGATAAAAGTATCTGGTAAAACGTATCAGGTCAGTACTCGATTAAATTATAATGGCGTAACTGGACGAAATTATACTATCTTTACCTGTGTTGATGATACATCTTTTGCAGCCTTATTAGTTCACAGCACAAAATCTGCTGCTTTTTTTGATTATAAATTCAACCTTAACTGTTTTACAGAGTATTTTGGAAATACTCCAGATTCAGATAGATGCAGAAAAATAGCAAGAAGTTTTGGCTCAGTTTGTGCAGATATTGATGGAGTCTGTTATTGGTAGCGAAAATAATTTTATTTCTTTTTAAACTTAGTTTGTAGAATTTTTGAAAAAATGTTCCCAGAGGGAACGAGTATTTTGAAATGATTTCCCCCTTTTAAAAAAGTGGGAAGTAAAGGGGGATTTCTTTTCTTAATAAAACAAATCCCTCCGTATTTTGTGTCGGCTCCACAGAGTCTGTGTCCACGACCTTTAAAAAAGGGAGAAATTTTACTTTTTATTTCTATCATTACTATTGAAGTTTTGTCTTCCTTTTCCCTATTATTCCTAGCCGTATACAAAGTGGCTCAAAAAAACTCGGACCATTTAATCCATCTACCTGTAAAATTTCAAATTTTTCTTCTATAAGCTCAATTGTTTTTTTATAATCAAATCCTTTATGTCCACCAACCTGTCTTGGTATTTTGTTTGGTTTGCCAATACTTACTAATATAAATTCCTTAAAAGTATGTTTTTCAGTTGGATAAAAAATAATTTTTTTAATTATATATTTTATAAAAAAGGATATTCCACTTTCTTTTGGTATGGTTATAAAAACATATTTTGCATTTGCTAACATTTTTATATATTTTGCTAAATCTTCGTCTGGCAAATGTTCCAGTACTTCCATTGCTATAGAAACATCAAACTCTTCAGAAAGTTTTATAAGAGAAGATGATTCTATTAATTTAATATTTGTGTTTTGTGTTTTGTGTTTTGTGTTTTTGGCAATATCAAGACCATTTTCCCAATTAGCATCTATGCCTAAATAATTTTTTACTTTTGGTAGATAATTCAAAGTTTTGGCATCATAACATCCCAACTCTAAAACATTGTTAACATCAGGACAATATTTTTTTATATTTTTAGATAACCAGATAAATCTTAGTGTATGAATGTTTTTTATGAAAATATTTTTACCAAACAATCTTTCATTATAATCTTCCATTATATTATCTTGCCTTCTTGAGTAATTTCGAAACATGGTTTGGCAACATGCATTCCATTTCGCCACCCATACTATATACTTGCCTTACAATAGATGAAGATAAATATGTGTAATTAGAACTTGGCATTAAAAATACGGTTTCCATATCTTTATAAAGTTTCCGATTGGTATGTGCTATTTGAAATTCATATTCCAAATCCGACACGGCACGAAGCCCACGAATAGCAGTTTTTGCACCAACTTTTTTCATATAATCTACAAGCAAACCAGAAAATTTATCCGTTTTGACATTTTTCATACCTTTTACCGATAAATCTATAAGTCGCTTTCTTTCAATATTGGTTAAAAGTGGTGTTTTGTTTTTGTTTATGAGAAGAGCAACTATAACTTCGTCAAAAATTTGACTAGCTCTTTTGATAATATCTATATGCCCGTTTGTGATAGGATCAAAACTACCCGGATATACTGCTATCGTTTTTGTTTTTTTCATACTAATATTATATCTTTTTTTGTGCAACAAGTGAAAATTTGATAAAATGTATTTACTGTTCTTTTCAATAAAGTCTCACGAAAGTTAAGTTTGAATCGTATTTTCAATTTATACGAGGACTGAACGAACGACGAGTACATTCAGCGAATACTGCGAAGCAGTAGCGGTACTCGAGAGAGTGAAAACGAAGTAGAAATTGAAAAGACGATTCAAAATGGTGCGGTAGCCAAGTGGTAAGGCCGAGGTCTGCAAAACCTCTATCGCGGGTTCGATTCCCGCCCGCACCTCCATTTTTTACCCAAATACATCAAATATATTCTAATTTACTTAAAATTTTGATATAATTTATATAGAGTGCATTTTAATGCGGGTGTAGTTCAATGGTAGAACACTTGCCTTCCAAGCAAGATACGTGGGTTCGATTCCCATCACCCGCTTGATTTTACAGCGAATTTTATATTTTTTCTTTGTTCTTTTGAACCTCAAGTACCGCAAGTCCTACGGACTTTACTTCGTATGTACTCTTCGGTTCAAAACGCCTCGAAAAAATTTTAAAATTCTTGTAAAACACACAAAAATCTTGTAAAGTGTGAATGGTAAAACACATAAAGCCCTTGTAAGGTGTGTGTGATGAAAGACACTCGTCAGTTGAGATTTTGCAACATGCTGGGATAGCTCAGCTGGTAGAGCATCTCCATGGTAAGGAGAAGGTCGTGGGTTCAAATCCCATTCCCAGCTTTTTTTACTTCGGTTTTTGACAAATTTTTTTGCCTCTTTTTGCTCAAGTACTTGAACTCGCTTTGCTCGTTCGTTCCACTCGTACTCTTCGCAAAAAGTCGGCTTCAAAATTTACACAAAAACCTCGTAAAAACAGGTAAACGATAGAAAATAAAATTTTTAAACAGAAAAAAACGACAGATAACATACGGTGGCAAAGAAGTATCAGCAAAACAAGTGTTATGTGTTTACGAAAACGAGGAGAAAAAGAATGGCAAAAGAAAAATTTGATAGAAGCAAACCACACGTTAATGTAGGGACAATAGGTCATGTTGATCATGGTAAGACTACATTAACAGCAGCATTAACAGCAGTACTAGCGAAAGAAGGAAAGAGTACAGCTAAATCGTATGCAGATATTGCGAAAGGCGGAGTAGTTCGTGATGCAAGTAAGATATTG
>JABHZW010000049.1 GCA_018656005.1 Candidatus Pseudelusimicrobium marinum
CAATATCTTACTTGCATCACGAACTACTCCGCCTTTCGCAATATCTGCATACGATTTAGCTGTACTCTTTCCTTCTTTCGCTAGTACTGCTGTTAATGCTGCTGTTAATGTAGTCTTACCATGATCAACATGACCTATTGTTCCTACATTAACGTGTGGTTTGCTTCTATCAAATTTTTCTTTTGCCATTTTCTTCTCTCCTCGTTTGTGCCAAGGGCACTTCTTTTTTTGTTTCTGTGGCTACATAACACTTTGTTGCTCGTTCTTTATTGCCACCTTTGTTCTTTTTTTAAATTTAGGTTATTTTTTACCTTCTTTTTTCTCGATAATTTCTTTTGCAACATTTGATGGTACTTCTTCATAATGACTTGGTTCCATTGTAAATGATGCTCTACCTTGTGATAAAGATCTTACAATTGTTGCATAACCAAACATTTCTGCGAGTGGTACTTTACATTTCACAAATCTTGCATTACCTCGTTGTCCCATATCGCCAATTTGTGCTCTTCTTGAACTTAAATCACCCATTATATCACCCATATTAGCTTCTGGTGTTACCACTTCAACTTTCATAATAGGTTCCAATAATTTTGGATCTGCTTTTCTACAACCTTCTTTTAAAGCCATAGAACCAGCTATTTTAAATGCCATTTCAGAAGAGTCAACTTCGTGGAATGAACCATCAAATAATGTTACTTTTAAATCAACAATAGGATATCCGGCTAACACACCATTTTCTAATGCGCCTTTACAACCTTTTTCTACTGCTGGTATATATTCTTTTGGAATACGACCTTGTTTAATTTGATCAATAAATTCGAAACCTTTTCCTACTTCGTTTGGTTCCACTTTCATTATTACATGCCCGTATTGACCTCTACCACCAGATTGTCTTATAAACTTTGTTTCTTGTTTATCTACTGTGCCTTTAATTGTTTCTCTGTAAGCTACTTGTGGTGTACCAATATTTGCTTGTACGCCAAATTCTCTTTTCATTCTGTCGACGATAATATCTAAGTGAAGTTCGCCCATACCAGAGATAATTGTTTGTGCTGTTTCTTCGTCTGTTTTTACTCTGAATGTTTGATCTTCTTCTGCAAGTCTTGCTAAAGCTGTAGACATTTTTTCGCTGTCTTCTTTACTTTTTGGCTCAACTGCGATAGATATAACCGGATCTGGAAAAGTAATTTGTTCTAATACGATTGGTTTATCGCTATCACACATTGTTTGTCCGACACTAGAATTTTTTAATGCAACTGTTGCACCAATATCGCCTGCTCGTACTTCTTTAATTTCTTCTCTTTTGTCAGCATGCATTCTTAATAATCTACCAATTCTTTCGGTATTATTTTTACCTGGGAAGTATACGCTTTCACCAGTTTTTAAAACACCAGAGTATACTCTGAAGAAACTTAATTTACCCACAAATGGGTCTGTTTGAACTTTGAAAATTAAAGCGCAAAATGGATCTTTATCACTGTGTTTTCTTGTTTCAGGAGCATCTGTATCTGGATTTAAACCTTTAATTACTTCTACTTCTGTTGGAGATGGCAAATAATCGCAAACTGCATCTAACAATGGTTGTACACCTTTGTTTTTGTAAGAACTTCCGCATAATACTGGAAAGAATTTACCTGTTAATACACCTGCTCTTATTGCTTTTTTAATTTGATCCATTGGAAAATCTGTTGTACCTTCTAAGAATTTTTCCATCATATCTTCGTCGAAATCTGCAAGTTTTTCTATCATATTTTCTCGGGTCTTTTTTGCTTTTTCTAATAAGTCTGCTGGAATTTCTTGTTCTGAAAATTTTGCACCTACTTCGTCGCCTTGCCATATTAATGCTTTCATTTTTACGATATCTACCATACCTTTAAATTGATCTTCAGCACCAATTGGTAATTGAATTGGACATGCATTACCACCAAGTTTTTCAATGATGGAGTTTGCTGACATATCAAAATCTGCACCAATTCTATCCATTTTATTTACATATGCAATTCTTGGTACATTATATTTATCTGCCTGTCGCCATACTGTTTCAGATTGTGGTTCTACACCTTGTACACCGTCAAAAACTGTTACGGCTCCGTCCAAAACTCTTAAACTTCTTTCTACTTCTGCAGTAAAGTCTACATGTCCCGGTGTGTCAATTATGTTTAACTGACAATCTGCCCATTTACAATATGTAGCAGCTGATGTGATGGTTATACCTCTTTCTCTTTCTTGTTCCATCCAGTCTGTTACTGCACCACCATCGTGAACTTCACCAACTTTGTGAACACGACCTGTATAATATAAAATTCTTTCGGTTGTAGTGGTTTTACCAGCATCGATATGTGCGATAATACCAATATTTCTAATTTTGTCTAATGTGAACTCCGCCATTTTCTTTTATCCTTATTTTAATTTCAAAATCTTTCTTCTATTCTTAATCCCAAACTTTGTATTTTGAGATGTTTTTTAATTTTCTCTGCGACGCCTAGTCCATTAGCGAATACTGCGAAGCAGTAGCGGGACTTAAGGAGCAGAAAAATTAAAAAATGCTCAAAAGGCAAAGTTCCTTACCACTTGAAATGTGCAAATGCTCTGTTGGCCTCTGCCATCTTATGTGTATCTTCTCTTTTCTTAAAAGCTGTACCTTCTTTTTTTGAACCTAAGATTATTTCTTCTGCTAATCTTTCGCTCATTGGTTTACCTTTTTTACTTCGTGCTGCTGTTAAAAGCCATCTCATTGCAAGTGTTGTACTTCTTATTGTTTTAACTTCGTTTGGTACTTGATATGTTGCACCACCTACTCTTCTTGCTTTTACTTCTACTAAAGGTCTCACATTTTCAATACATTTATTGAAAACTGACAATGGTTCTTGCTTAGTTTTATCTGCAATTACTTGCATTGCGCCCATTAACACTTTTTCTGATGCAGATTTTTTGCCTGCATAGTTTAATTTGTTTACAAATCTAGACACTAACACAGAATTATATTTATAATCTGGTTGTGGCAATGGTCTTTTATCTCGTGGTCTCAAACCTTTCCTTGGCATACTTTATTCTCCTAATTATCCTTAATTATTTTCCAGCTTTTGGTTTTTTAACACCGTATAAAGAACGACTTTGTTTTCTGTTCTCTACTCCAGCGGTATCCAAAGCACCTCTGACAATATGATATCTTACACCTGGTAAATCTTTTACTCTTCCGCCTCTAACTAATACTATAGAGTGTTCTTGTAAATTATGACCTACACCTGGTATATATGCTGTTACTTCCACCTTAGATGTCAACTTTATTCTTGCAACTTTTCTTAATGCAGAGTTTGGTTTCTTTGGTGTTGTCGTATATACTCTTGTACACACCCCTCTTCTTTGTGGGCATGACATCAATGCAGGTGATTTTGTTTTTACTACCTGTTTGTTTCTTCCTTTTCTTATCAACTGATTAACTGTTGGCATTACTTCTAATCTCCTATAAACTATTTGCTCTTAACTATTTTGCTCGTTTTTAAATTCTTCGTCTAAATAGCGTGCGGCTATTCCTGTACCTGCTGGAATCAAATGCCCTACAATAACATTTTCTTTTAAGCCTTTTAAATTATCTGTTTGACCTAAAATTGCGGCATCTGTTAATACTTTTGTTGTTTCTTGGAAACTTGCTGCAGAAATGAAACTTTCCGAAGCTAAACTTGCTTTACTTATACCTAAAAGTATTGGTTCGCCTTGTGCTATTTGTTTGCCTTTCTTTTCCATCTTTTCGTTTTCTAAATTTAATATTCTTAAACCAACTATTTCACCTTTCAAGAATCTACTGTCTCCCGGATCTACAACTTTTACATTGCCTAACATTTGTTTAATGATAACTTCTATATGTTTATCATTAATTGTTACACCTTGTAATCTGTAAACTTCTTGAATTGCGTTAAGTGAAAATTCTTGTACTTCTTTTGTACCTTTAACTTTTAAGATATCATGTGGATCTATCGCACCATCTGTTAAAGCTTCACCTGCTCCGACTAAATCGCCTTCATATACAACTAAGTGTTTGCTTTGCGGTATGCTGTATTGTTTTATTTGTCCTGTATCTTCGTTTCTTACCACAATTTCTATCAAACCTTTTGGAGAGGTTTCTAAACTTACTATACCCTCAAACTCTGAAATGATTGCAGGGTTTTTTGGTCTTCTTGCTTCAAACAATTCAGCAATTCTTGGCAAACCACCAGTAATATCTTTTGTTCCGCTTGCTTCTTTTGGTATTTTTGCTAAAATTTCACCGGCAACTACAGTGTCGCCACTTTCTTTTAACAAAATAGTATCTATTGGTAATGGATAACTAAACTTATCACTACCATGAGATACTGCTACCCTTGGATTCTTTTTACCCATTCTGGAAGCAGTGATTTTTCTTTCAATTATACCTGTAACTTTGTTTCTTTCTTCTTGCAATGTTGCACCGTCTGTGACATCGTAAAGTTTTACTTTACCATCAATTTCTGAAAGAATTGGCATTGAGTGTGGATCCCACTCTGCAAGTAAATCACCTTTTGCTACTTCTTTGCCTTTTTTTACATATATTGTTGCACCGTATTGAATTTTGAATTCTTTTATATCGCCTTTTGCACTTTCTACAAATATAGAACCGTTTCTAGATGTACAAATATCATTATCAAATTTGTTTTTAACAACTTTGATATCTTTAAACTTTAATTTACCAGTAATATCAGATATCGCCTGAGATTTACTTACAACACGACTTGCTGTACCACCAATATGGAAGGTTCTTAATGTAAGCTGTGTACCTGGTTCACCAATACTTTGAGCTGCCACAATACCAACTGCATCACCTGCATTTGATACTTTGCCTGTTGCCAAGTTTAAGCCATAACATTTTGAACATATACCGTATTTAGCTTCACATGTTAATACGGATCTTATTCTCATAGAATCTATATCGTGTTTTGCAAACTCTTCAGCTTGTTCGTGAGATACAATATCACCGTTTTTGATAATGGTTTTTTCTACATCTTTGCCTTTTTCTGTTACTGTTATTTTTATATCTTCTAATGCTGCTCTGCCGGCAATTCTTTCGTGAAGCGGTTCGATAATTTCTTCACCACTCATTAAGTTTTGTACTGTTATACCATTAACTGTTTTACAATCTTTTTCCATTATTACTAAGTTATGTGCTACATCAATAAGTCTTCTTGTTAGATAACCAGCATCTGCTGTTTTTAAAGCTGTATCAGATAAACCTTTTCTACCACCGTGAGTAGAAATAAAGTATTCTAATACATTCAAACCTTCTCTAAAGTTTGATGTAATTGGGTTTTCAATAATTTCACCCTGACCACCAGTTAATTTCTTTTGCGGTTTAGCCATCAAACCTCTCATACCTGCTAGCTGTCTAACTTGTTGTCTTGAACCTCTAGCACCAGAGTTCGCCATTAAGGATACACTATTAAATCTTTGATGTCCTTCTTTGGTTACTTCTTTTTCTGTTAACTGCATTTGGTCAAATAATTTATCTGCAACTTCGTCTGTAACTCTTGTCCAGATATCGATAACTTTATTGTATCTTTCGCCATCTGTGATGATACCAGACTCTGCTTGTCTTTGTATTTCTTGTACTTTCTTAGATGCAACTTCAATAATTTTCTTTTTCTGTGCTGGCACTGTCATATCTGCTATGGATATTGATAAACCACTTTTTGTTGCATAGTGATAACCTAATTTCATAACTCTGTCTAACAATTGAACGGTTTCGTATCTACCGTAATTTTTGTCTTTATAACAGTCGCTTATAATTTTGGCTATATCTTTTTTGCCAATTGTGATATTTACAAATTCCCAATTTTCTGGAAGTTCTTTGTTGAATATAATTCTACCTACACTAGTATAGTCTGTCCAGCTTTTTACATTCTTATGATTTTTTCCAAGAGCTTTTTCTACTATTGTATTAATGCCTTGTACTTTAATTTTTGCATGTATATCTACATTGCCAAATTCAAATGCTGTTAAGGCTTCTGTCATATCAGAGAATATTTTACCTTCACCTTTTTCACCATCTTTTACTCTTGTTAAGAAGCTAATACCCAAAACAATATCGTGTGACGGACTTGTAATCGGTTTACCACTTGATGGTGATAAAATATTATGTGTTGCCATCATTAAAGTTCTTGCTTCTATTTGAGCTTCAATAGATAATGGTACATGAACGGCCATTTGGTCACCGTCAAAGTCAGCATTGAATGCAGCACAAGTTAATGGATGAAGCTGTATAGCTTTACCTTCAATTAATACTGGTTCAAATGCTTGTATACCTAATCTGTGAAGTGTAGGAGCACGGTTTAACATCACCGGATGATTTTTTGTTACTCTTTCAAGTATATCCCAAATTTCTGTACTCACTCTTTCTAATTTTTTCTTAGCAGCTTTTAAAGTTGTGCCGTCTTGTTTCATAAGTTCGCCAATAATAAATGGTTTGAATAATTCAAGTGCCATTGTTTTTGGTAAACCACATTGTGATAATTTCAAACTTGGACCTACAACAATAACGGATCTACCAGAATAGTCTACCCTTTTACCAAGTAAATTTTGTCTGAAACGACCATGCTTACCTTTAATTACATCGGATAAAGATTTTAATGGTCTTCCGCCACTACCTATAAAATATTTGCCTCTTGCACCGTTTTCAATTAATGCATCTACGGATTCTTGCAAGAGTCTTTTTTCGTTGAACACCATAACTTCTGGCGCTCTTAAACTTTCGATATGTTTTAAACGATTATTTCTGTTAATAATCCTTCTGTATAAATCGTTTAAGTCTGAAGATGCAAATCTTCCGCCGTCTAATGGCACAAGTGGTCTCAAATCTGGTGGGATAACTGGTAATACAGCTAGTATCATCCATTCAGGTCTGTTTCCACTATCTTTAAATTCTTCTAATGTTTTTACTCTTCTTAAAACTTTTGCTCTGTCTGTATCAGAATGTACAGTTTTTAAATCTGCATAAGCTTTTTTAAGTTCTTCATCAAATTTAATACCTTCTAAAAGTTTGTGTATAGCTGGCGCACCAATATCTACTTTAAGTTTTGCACCATGTTTTTTTCTTGCTTCTCTTACTTGCATATCGTTTAAAAGAGTTCTTTGTTTATAGTCTACTCTACCTGTGACACTATCTACGATATCTTCTATAACAACATAACTTGCATAGTAAACAACTTTTTCTAGTTCGCTTGTTTTCATGCCAAGTACGATACCAATTCTTGATGGATTTTTTCTCAAATACCAAATATGTGCTACTGGTACTGCAAGTTCTATGTGTCCAGTTCTTTCTCTTCTTACTTTAGATTCAGTAATTTCCACACCACATCTATCACAAGTTAATCCTTTGAATTTTATCCATCGGTATTTTCCGCAAGAACATTCATAATCTTTTGAAGGACCAAAAATTCTTTCACAAAACAAACCATCTCTTTCTGGTTTTAATGTTCTGTAGTTTATGGTTTCTGGTTTTTTAACTTCACCAAAAGACCATGAATATATTTTCTCTGGACTTGCGAGTCCGAGTTTTATTGCATCAAACTCAAAAAAGTTTAAGTCAGCTGGTTTTTTTATTTTTTTCTTTTCAGAAGATGTAAACATTTTTTCACCTATTCCCTTATACTTTCTCTGCAATTTTAGATTCTTGCTTTTTTTCTTCAGAGATTACCACAATTTCTTCTTTATCGGTACCTTTTTTTTGTTTCTTAATCAAGTTAACATCGATACCTAGAGCTTGTAGTTCTTTTACCAACACCTTGAAGGATTCTGGTACACCTGGTGCCTGTGGCGCATCGCCTTTTACTATGGATTCATACATTTTTGTTCTTCCGATAAAGTCATCAGACTTTACTGTCAAGAATTCTTGCAATGCATAAGTTGCACCATAGCCTTCAATTGCCCAGACTTCCATTTCACCAAATCTCTGTCCGCCAAATTGTGCTTTACCGCCGAGTGGCTGTCTTGTTATTAAACTGTATGGACCTATTGAACGAGCATGTACTTTATCTTCCACTAAGTGAACAAGTTTCATTACATACATATAACCTATTGTTACTTTTTCTGTAAATCTTTCACCTGTTCTTCCATCGTATAATACTGTTCTACAGTAATTATCTGGAAGATACTTTTCTGCTACACCTTTAGATTTAAGCTCGTCTTTAGCTTTTTTAATATAATCTATAACTACTTCTTCGCTTGGGCTTTCAAATACAGGACAACTTGTTGTTATATTTAAGTTCTTCGCTGCCCAACCAAGCATAGTTTCAAATAACTGCCCGACATTCATCCTTGATGGTATACCTAATGGAGATAAAACAATATCCAATGGTGTGCCATCTGGTAAGTAAGGCATATCTTCTTCTGGTAATATTTTTGCAATAACACCTTTGTTTCCGTGTCGTCCAGATAGTTTATCACCTACCTGAATTTTTCGCTTTGATGCTACAAATACTTTTACCGATTTATTTACTGTTACAGATAATTCATCGCCTTCTTTAGACAATTCTATTTCTCTGTCATAATTTTCTAATAATCTTTTTTCCATTAACTTAAAGAAACCTTTTAGCTTTGTTTCTTGATTTTTACATTTAGCTTTGTCTTTACAATTTTCTTTTAAGTTTTCTATAGCAATTTTCTTTTGTTCTGCTAAGTTTTCTATTTCAAAATCTCTTTCTTTTTCAAGTTGTGATTGTCTTTCTCTTGCTTCTTTTTTAGAGATTTTTTCTTTTCTTACAAATACTCTTGTGCCGATAACTTTACCAGTTGTTCCTGGTGGCACTCTTAAACTTGCATCTACAACATCGTCGGCTTTCTTACCGAAAATAACTTTTAACAATCTTTCTTCAGGTGTAAGTTGTTGTTCACCTTTTGGTGTAACTTTACCGACCAAAATATCGCCAGCTTTCACAACAGTTGATGGTACTACAATACCTTCTTCGTCTAAATGTGAAAATGCTTCTGCACCAATGTTTGGAATGTCCCTTGTTATTTCTTCAGAACCTAACTTTGTGTTTCTTGCATCTACATTAAATTCGTGCAAGTGGATAGATGTAAAGGTATCATCTTTAACTAATTTTTCGGATATTAAAATAGCATCCTCATAGTTAAAACCTTCCCAACTCATAAATGCTAAAAGCAAGTTTCTACCAAGTGCTAATTTACCATCTTTCATTGCTGGTCCGTCTGCTAATACTTGATTTGCTTTTACAATATCGCCACTTTTTACAATTGGTCTTTGGTTGATGCATGTATCTTGGTTAGATCTTTTGTATTTTATTAGTTGATAAAAATCTGTTTTATTACCAGTTTTATCTTTTGGTTCAATTGCAATAAAATCTGCTGATGCTTGTATTACTGTACCAGCTCTTTTTGCTACAACCGCTGCACCAGAATCTCTTGCCACACTTTCTTCTACTCCAGTTCCAACTAATGGTGGTTCTGTTAAAAGTAAAGGCACTGCTTGTCGTTGCATATTACAACCCATCAAAGCACGGTTAGCATCATCGTGTTCCAAGAATGGAATTAATGCTGCTGAGATACTGATAACTTGAAGTGGTGAAATATCCATATAATCCACTTCTTTTGGACCTAATATTGGATAGTTAGATTGATATCTACAATAAATTGTATCACTATCTAATTTGTTTGCGGAAGTCGTAGGAGTGTCGGACTGTGCTATTGTATAATCGTCTTCTTTATCTGCAATTAAATAGTCTACTTTGTCTGTTACTTTTCCATTGTCTACTTTTCTGTAAGCAGCTTCTATTAAACCGTAATTGTTAATTTTAGAATAACAAGCAAGCGAGGTTATCAAACCAATGTTTGGACCTTCGGGAGTTTCAATAGGACATACTCTACCATAATGTGTATGGTGAACGTCTCTAACTTCAAAACCTGCTCTTTTTCTGTTAAGACCACCCGGACCTAATGCCGATAATCTTCTTTTATGTGTTAATTCTGATAGTGGGTTTATTTGATCCATAAACTGAGATAACTGACTTGTACCAAAGAATTTTTTAACAATTGCTTGTACTGGTTGAGTATTCATCAATGCTCTTGGTGTTAAGTCTTCCAAATCTCTGTTCATTCTATCTCTTACGGCTCTTGCCATTTGGGATAAACCAACTCTTATTTGATTTTCTAATAATTCACCAACACCTCTGACCCTTCTATTACCAAGATGGTCAATGTCATCTGTTTTAAACTGAACTTCTGTGCCGTATTCTTTTGCTGTTGCTTCATCGCCATTATTTAAAGCTATTAAGTATTGCAATGTTACTACGATATCTTCATAACATAAAGTTCTTTTCTTTTCGGTTGGTATTTTATATTTTTTGGAATCAAATTTTGACAATCTTTCAAACATGAATTTGAATTTCTTGTTGATTTTGTATCTACCTACAAAACTTAAATCGTATCTTCTGATGTTTTTGAACAAAATATTATCTAAGAAACTTTCTGCATGTTCTTTAACAATAAAATCCTGCCCTCGTAATTTTTTATAAATTTCGTACTGAGCTTCTTGTGGAGTTTTAATGCTATCTTTTTTCATTTCTAAGGTAGCTAAAATTGCTGGACTATCCTGTCTTGGATTACCAGCTATTACTTTTATTTTGTCTATTTTTCTTGCTAAAAGTTGTTTGAAAAGTTTATCGTCTATTGGTGCTGTTGCTTTTTCGTCTAAGTTCCAAAGCACTTCACCTGTTTTCTTATCGACGATATCTTCCGCTGCGTACCTTCCTACAATATTATCAATTTTGCTTACTTTAATTTCCAAGTTTTCGCATGGGTAGAAAGATTGAATTATTTCTGCATTATTTTCTAGTCCGCAAGCTCTTAAGAAAATACCTGCTGGGAATTTTTTCTTTCTATCAAGTCTTACCCAAAGTGCATTGTTTAAATCGAAGAAAAATTCCACCCAGATTCCTCTGTATGGAATTACTCTTGCATAAAATAATTTTTTACCTAATGTGGATTGTTTCTTTTCTTCATCTTCTTCAAAGATGATAGCTGGTGAACGGTGCAACTGACTTACAACAACTCTTTCTGCTCCGTTAAAAATGAAACAACCACTATCGGTCATAAGTGGTAGATCGCACATCATAACATCTTGTTCTGTTACTTTTTTTAATTTTCCATTTTTTTGTTTAATCGACAATGTTGTATGAAGTTTCAATGGTGCAGAATAGGTGCCATCTCTTAAAATTGCTTCTTCTGGTGTTAAATATTTTGGTGCCCCGATTTCGTATCTTATGAAATCTAAAATCATATTACCATCTGGTGCTTCTATTGGAAAAATATCCTCAAAAGCTGCCTGAAGTCCTTTTACCTGTCTATTTTTTGGGGTAATTTCTTCTTGCAAAAAATCCACAAAAGAATCTTTTTGCATATCCAACAAATTTGGCATATCGATTGTTGTTTTTATTTTGCCAAAATTTAAATGTTTCATATTAAATTCCCATCCTGCTTCTAAAATATATCCTTTGTCTTGGTTGTTTTTTTAGTTTGTTATATTACTCGCGATTAATATTATTTATACAAACCCAAACTCTAAATGCTAAAAAAATAAGCTCCCGTAATACCGTTATTAATTTTTACAACCCAAGCCCGTCTATACAGACTCGTTAGGACATACCAAGCCCATATACCGTAAAATTCTAAAATTGCTTTTGAATTTCACGGTATTGGGCTAATGTGCTAAATATTTCTTGTCGTATATAAAAAGTTATTTAAGCTCAATTGTTCCGCCAGCTTCAGTAACTTTTTTCTTTAATTCTTCTGCTTCTGCTTTATCTGCGCCTTCTTTTATTGGTTTTGGTGCACCTTCTACTAAGTCTTTTGCTTCTTTAAGACCTAAACCAGTTATTTCTCTTACTATTTTGATAACAGAAATTTTCTTACTTGCATCAGCTAAGCCAGCTAATACAACATTAAATTCGGTTTTTTCTTCTGCTGCTTCGCCTGCTACAGGAGCTGCTGCTACTGCACCAACTGCTGGAGTTGCTGTTACATCGAATTTTTCTTCAATTGCTTTTACAAGTTCTGAAAGTTCTAAAACTGTCATACTTGCTACTGCTTCTAATATTTCATCTTTTCCTAATTTTGCCATTTTATTTTTCTTCCTTATTCTGTTTTGGATAGCCATTCTTTAAAATGTTTATCCCCGAAGGGACTATCACCGCTCAAAGGCGGGTTTTAAAAAGATCACTTATGCTTTTGCTTTTTGTTCTTGAACTGCATTCAATACAAAAGCAAAGTCTCTTATTGGTGCTTGCATTACGCTTGCAATTTGAGATACACTACTATATAATGCACCTGCAAATTTAGCAATATTATCTTGTTTACTTCCTAATGTTGCTAATTTTTTGACATCACTTTCTGTAAACCAATTGCCGTCTGCATAACAAGCTTTAATCTTAAGAGCTTCGAAACTTTTTGCAAAATCGCTAAAAACTTTTGCAGCCTCTGCCACATCGCCTTCTTTTAATAAGCCGATAGCAGTTGGCCCTTTTAGTAGTTTTTCCTCGACATCTTTAATTCCACTTTGAGAGAATGCATGATCTAAGATAGAATTTCTTTCAACTTTAAACTTACAGTTTAAAGGAGAAAGCTTTTCTCTTAGTTCAGAAATCTCAACAAATTTGAGTCCCTGGAAAGATGTAAAGAAAATCCCACTAGCAGCTTTTAGATCTGTTGCTAGCCCTTTAGATTTATCTTTTTTATTGTCTTTACTTAGTTTCATAATTTTATTTTTATCTTTATCTTTATTTTTATTTTTTAGTAAAAAAATAGCTCCTTTATAATGTCGTATAATGTGATCGCAATTACAAAGAAGCTACATAATTTAAACCATTACTAAAGAATAGTAATGAGAACGACAGCGATCTACTCTCCCAGCACCGAGTTGGGTGCTAGTACCATCGACCCTAACAATCTTAACTGCCGTGTTCGGAATGGGAACGGGTGTTGCCCTGTTGGAATAACCATCGTTCTCATTCCTACCCTTTAGTAAGGTTTAAAAAGTCTTAACATTAATTTTTGTCGTCAAGAAAACTTGACATAATATAATTAATTTTTTTCAAAGCGCAAAGTAACCATGACGAAAATTCATTCTTCATATTTTACTTTAAAATCTTGTGCGAGATTTTGCGATTTTTTCTTAATATTCTGAACAACAGTTTACAATTATAGGTTCTTTTAGTTCACTGAATAAAGAAAAACCGCAAAAATCAACACATTTCATTTTTTGCAATCGCTAAACCCTTACGGATTTTGCGAGGATTTTGAGATTATTTTTTGTTTTGTTTGCGACGCTTAGTAGGTGCTATGCACACGAACACAGTGAGTGTTCCTACTTAAGGAGCAAAAAAACAAAAAAGGGCTCAAAAGCCGATGCAAAATGAGATTAAAGAATATGGCCAAGCCTCTCGATCTATTAGTACAGGTTAGCTGAACATATTGCTATGCTTACACTTCCTGCCTATCAAACCAGTAGTATTCTGGAGATCTTATGTCTCTAAAAAGAGATGGGAAACCTTATCTTGGGATGGGTTTCACGCTTATATGCTTTCAGCGTTTATCCCTTCCGAACGACCGCTACCCAGCTATGCCATTGGTATGACAACTGGAACACGGGAGGTTCGTCCAACCTGGCCCTCTCGTACTAAGGTCAGATTCCCTCAAGTTTCCTGCGCACGTAGCAGATAGAGACCGTACTGTCTCACGACGTACTGAACCCAGCTCGCGTACCACTTTAATGGGCGAACAGCCCAACCCTTCCCACCTGCTTCAGCGGGAGGATGTGATGAGCCGACATCGAGGTGCCAAACTCCTCCGTCGATATGAACTCTTGGGAGGAATCAGCCTGTTATCCCCGGGGTAGCTTTTATCCGTTGAGCGATGGCCCTTCCACACGGAACCACCGGATCACTAAGTCCTACTTTCGTACCTGCTCGGCCTGTCAGCCTCACAGTCAAGCTTCCTTCTACCTTTGCGCTCTACAGCTGATTTCTATACAGCCTGAGGAAACCTTGGAACGCCTCCGTTACTCTTTAGGAGGCGACCGCCCCAGTCAAACTGCCCATCTGCCACTGTCCTCTATCCGGATTCACGGATATAAAGTTAGAACCACAATTAACAAAAGGTGGTATTTCACTGATGTCTCCACCAAGCCCGAAAGCTTGGTATCAAAGACTCCCACCTATACTACGTATTGCCAACCGTAGTCCAATAACAAACTACAGTAAAGCTCCACGGGGTCTTTTCGTCTTGCTACGCGCAGTAAGCGTCTTCACTTACACCACAAATTCGCCGAGTCCCTCGTTGAGACAGCGATATCTTGGTTATGCCATTCGTGCAGGTCGGAACTTACCCGACAAGGAATTTCGCTACCTTAGGACGGTTATAGTTACCGCCGCCGTTTACTGGGGCTTAAGTTCAAAGCTTCGTCTTACGACTAACAAATCCCCTTAACCTTCCAGCACCGGGCAGGCATCAGACCCTATACATCATCTTGTGATTTCAGCAGAGTCCTGTGTTTGTGTTAAACAGTCCAGATATCCATTTCACTGCGACCCTTTTTCAGTTCCAAAGGAGGCGGAACCGATACTTGGGCACTCCTTCTCCCAAAGTTACGGAGTTAATTTGCCTAGTTCCTTAACGAGGGTTATCTCGCGCGCCTTAGTATTTTCTACCCGTCTACCTGTGTCGGTTTGCGGTACGGTTACAATAAACACTCCTCACGAAGTTTTTCTTGGCAGCGTGGTTGGGCCACTTCTTGTAGATTACTCTACAATCCTATTCAGTTTTCGACTTGACTATCTGACGGATTTACCTATCAAATAACGCCTACAACTTTAAACCGGTACAACCTTTGCCCGGCTGGCTTACCCTTCTGCGTCCCTCCTTGAGTAATATCGCATTTATCATAGTTCCGGAATATTAACCGGATATCCGTCGCCTACGCTTTTCAGCCTCGGCTTAGGACCGACTAACCCTGAGTCGACGAACGTTGCTCTAGGAAACCTTAGACTTTCGGCGGGAAGGATTCTCACCTTCCTTATCGCTACTTATTCCAGCATTCTCACTTATTGCCGCTCCAGTACTCCTCTCGGTATACCTTCAATGCAGACAATAACGCTCTCCTACCACTATATATCCGAAGATATATAATCCGTAATTTCGGTAATACACTTAGCCCCGAGTCATCTTAGGCGCAGATTCACTAGACTAGTGAGCTGTTACGCACTCTTCAAAGGGTGGCTGCTTCTAAGCCAACCTACTAGCTGTTTGTGCAAATCCACATCCTTTTCCACTTAGTGTATATTTCGGGACCTTAATTGACGGTCTGGGCTGTTTCCCTTTCGCATGTGAAGCTTATCCCTCACAAACTGACTGCCATAATATTCAACACGGTATTCGGAGTTTGACTGACTTTGCTAGAAGGGTCGCTTCCGCTACATCAACCAGTGCTCTACCCCCGTGAATTAAATTATGACGCTAGCCCTAAAACTATTTCGGAGAGAACCAGCTATCACCAGGTTCGATTGGCCTTTCCCCCCTTACCCCACCTCATGTAGTAACTTTTCAACGTTAAACACTCCGGACCTCCACTCGTTGTTACACGAGCTTCATCCTGGACAGGGTAAGATCACCTGGCTTCGGGTCTAATGAAACGAACTATAACGCCCTATTAAGACTTGCTTTCGCTACGGCTCCGGACATCACTGCCCTTAACCTTGCTCGGTCCACTAACTCGCTGGATCATTCTTCAAAAGGCACACTGTCGCACGTGCAAAATCCGAAGATTTTACATAGTGCTTCAGCTGCTTGTAGATGTATGGTTTCAGGTTCTATTTCACTCCCCTCCCGGGGTTCTTTTCGCCTTTCCCTCGCGGTACTGGTTCACTATCGGTCATTAGAGAGTATTTAGCCTTGGAGAGTGGTCTCCCCAGATTCCTACCGGGTTTCTCGTGTCCAGTAGTACTCAGGAACCTGTCAAGAGTTGTAATGTTTTTGTTTACGGGACTATCACCCTCTACGGTCAAACTTTCCAGAATGTTCTACTAACAAAACAATTTTTTACTCTTTGTCTCTAAAACGGACAGGCCCTACAACCCCAGCTCACGCACTTTGCCCACATTTATGTGTTTTAAACCCACTTTAAAACATAAACATGAACACAGTGCGGAAGCTGGTTTGGGCTGTTCCCTTTTCGCTCGCCACTACTAGGGGAATCTCTTTGATTTATTTTCCTCCAGGTACTGAGATGTTTCACTTCCCTGGGTTGTCTCCATAATGGTACTTCTATACCCGAAGATATAGCATTTCCATTACAGTTTATGGATTTTAATCCATAACGGTTTCCCGATTCAGATATTTCCGGATCACAGGATATTTGCTCCTACCCGAAACTTTTCGCAGCTTATCACGTCTTTCATCGACTTCTAATGCCTAGGCATCCACCATACACCCTTATATCTTGACCATATTCTTTAATATCATTTTACTTCGCCTTTTTGGCAAATTTATTCTTTTTTTTCTCCTCAAGTAGGGTTGCTCGCTTTCGCTCGCTGTTCCACCTACTCTTCGTCGAAAAGAAAAGAAAAATTTCCACAAAAATGCTTGTAAAACCATGCTGTAAAATAGAATGTAAATTTACAGATTTTAAAAAATATGAATTTTCTATATGGTTATAATGTGTTTTGGTTGTTACACCAAAACGCTTTCTTTGCGCTTTTAGATATAAATAGTTTCTAATAGTAAAAACTATTAGACACTTTCATATCACTAATTTTCAAAGAACTTTTATTACTAAAAATTTTTTGCTTTTGATGCTGTTTTTAAACATTTATACTAAAAAAAATCCCAAAAAAACTCATGTTTTTTGCGAGGATTTTTCTTTTTATTTTGCTAAATTCCAAAATAAAACTTTTACAAGTATTTTGTGAATATTTTTTATTTTCTTTGCGACGACTAGTAGGTGCGAAGCACCGAGCGTAGCGAGGGCTCCTACTTTAGGAGCAAAAAAATAAAAAAGAACACAAAAGACGAAGTAAAAGTGGAGCTGATCGGGATCGAACCGACGACCCCCTGCTTGCAAAGCAGGTGCTCTCCCAGCTGAGCTACAGCCCCTTTTTTTGGTAAATTTTTTGTTTTCGCTCGCTCGCGTACCGCTACTGCTTCGCAGTATTCGCTAAATGTACGCGTCGCTCTCTCAAACTTCAAATTTCCTCAAAAACATTACAAGCTAATAAAAACTCGAATGATTTTCAGAGATTGTAATTAAACACACCTAAAAAATGCTTGTTAAGTGGGCCCAGGTGGATTTGAACCACCGACCTCACGCTTATCAAGCGTGCGCTCTAACCAACTGAGCTATGAGCCCAATTTAAGAATCCCACAACTTATAGAAAAACCTCAAGGGTTTTCTAATTCGCTAAATGTTTGTATGTGCAAATGGCCAGCCTAACTACAACAACTATAAATAGTTGCTGGTTTAAGATTATCGACCTATTTTTCCTTTCTATAATATCCCTATTTATAGATCCTGAAACAAGTTCAGGATGACAAAGTCGGGACAGAAAGAAAAAATAAAGGAGGTGATCCAGCCGCACCTTCCGGTACGGCTACCTTGTTACGACTTCACCCCAATCATCAATCACAACTTGGGACCCAATCAACTTGAGTACTTCTGTTGCAACCAACTTTCGTGGTGTGACGGGCGGTGTGTACAAGGCCCGGGAACGTATTCACCGCAGCATGCTGATCTGCGATTACTAGCGATTCCAACTTCATGCGGGCAAATTGCAGCCCACAATCCGAACTGGGGCACAGTTTAGGGATTTGCTCCATATTGCTATATTGCTTCCCTCTGTCTGTACCATTGTATTACGTGTGTAGCCCTGGACATAAAGGCCATGATGATTTGACGTCATCCCCTCCTTCCTCCACGTTATCCGCGGCAGTCTCCTGAGAGTCCTTCCGAAGAAGCAACACAGGATAGGGGTTGCGCTCGTTGCGGGACTTAACCCAACATCTCACGACACGAGCTGACGACAACCGTGCAGCACCTCTATTAGCTCTCTTGCGAGTCATCTAAAATTTCTTAAAGATTACCACTAACAGTTCAAGCCCAGGTAAGGTTCTTCGCGTAGCGTCGAATTAAACCACATAATCCACCGCTTGTGCGGGCCCCCGTCAATTCCTTTGAGTTTTAACCTTGCGGTCGTACTCCCCAGGCGGATAACTTAATGCGTTAGCGTCGGCACGGAAGGGGTCGATACCTCCCACACCTAGTTATCATCGTTTACGGCTGAGACTACCAGGGTATCTAATCCTGTTTGCTACCTCAGCTTTCGTACTTGAGCGTCAGTAAAGGCCCAAAAATCTGCTTTCGCCATTGGTGTTCCTCCTAATATCTACGCATTTCACCGCTACACTAGGAATTCCGATTTTCTCTGCCTCACTCAAGATATCCAGTTTCCGATGCAGTTTCTGGGTTGAGCCCAGAGATTACACATCAGACTTAAATATCCGCCTACATACTCTTTACGCCTAGTGATTCCGAGTAACGCTTGCTACCTACGTATTACCGCGGCTGCTGGCACGTAGTTAGCCGTAGCTTATTCGCAAAGTACCGTCAATGATTTCTTCCTTTGCAAAAGAAGTTTACGATCCGAAAACCTTCATCCTTCACGCAGTATTGCTGGATCAGACTTGCGTCCATTGTCCAAAATTCCTCACTGCTGCCTCCCGTAGGAGTAGGGCCCGTGTCTCAGTGCCCTTGTGGCCGATCACCCTTTCAGGTCGGCTATCCGTCGTCGCCTTGGTAAGCCATTACCTTACCAACAAGCTGATAGAGAATAAGCCCATCTTAAAGCGCCGTAGCTTTCATCCTAAAACGATGCCGTTTTAAGATAATATGGAGTATTAGCTACTCTTTCAAGTAGTTATTCTCCTCTTTAAGGTAGGTTGCTTATTTATTACTCACCCGTCTGCCGCTAGAATTAATCGAAGCAAGCTCCAACTAATCCCCGCTCGACTTGCATGTGTTATGCATACTGCCAGCGTTAACTCTGAGCCAGGATCAAACTCTCCGTTAAAATTTATTATCATTGAACAGTAAACTGCCCAACGACAATAAATGACCTAACAGTTCATTTGCTGACTATTTCACTCATATTAAAAGACGCCCATTTATCTTTCGATAAAAAGACTTGTATATTTTATTCAAATTACAACCTTAGACCTTGAAAATTTTCCTTCCCCAATCAATATACCTATATATAAAGAAGTACTTGCTTTCAAACAGTCAGGCTGTCCATTTGCACATTTAGCATCAAATTTTCACAGAGCGAAGCCCTACCTTTCGTCTCCCTTTGTTTTTGAAAAAAACGGGAGCAAAGTTTAAAGCTGATTCCGATTTTTTTTAAAGCATTTCTATGCTGTTGGAAATGCTTTTTATTTGTTTTTTATATTTTACTATATTATTTTAAATTGTGTCAACTATTATTTTTCTCGTCGATACTTTTAAGTTTTTACTTTCCTTAAAATTGTTTTTTATTGTAAAAAAAACTAACCTGACTTTTTCCTGTTTCTTTGTGTTTCCAAAAAGAGGTCAAGTAATTTAAAATAGATCTTATATATATATTAAACAAATTTTTTAAATATGTGTCAAACTATTTTTTAATGTTTTATATTTCTTCCTTATTATTATATTAAGGAAAGGTATTGTTAGCGGACTAAATGCTATCGCACTATAAACTTTCAGCTTTGATATTTTTAATGGTTTGCCAAAGTTAAAATCCCTTGCGATAAGTGTTAATGTTTCAAAAGCAAATAGTATTGGTAGTACTATTGATAATTTTAAGAAAAAATTATTTGGTATCTGACTTAAGTATTCATTAATTACTTTTAAATTGTTTGCAGTTGAAAGTATATGGCCATCTATTATTTGTTTTAGCTTATAAAAGTTTTGTGGTTTGTTAATGTCTTCTGGGTTTAGATTATACACTTTTAAATCTTCTTGCGATAGATAACATCTTTTTAGATTATAATCTTGTTCTATATCCTTCAATATATTAACAACCTGAAGTGCCTTACCTATTTTTTCTGCTTGCAAATAAATTTGTGGGTTATGATGTGCTTTTGTTTTTAGCATTATAAGTTTTGTCCAAAATACTCCCGGCATACCACCGATGTAATAACAATACTCGTCCAATTGTTTTTTTGTTTCTAATGCTTTTATTTTTTTGCCGTCAAAATATTCTAAATCTAAAAGCATTCCTTTGCAGACATTTTCTAAAACTTCTAATACTAACTTCTTTTCTTCTTCGTCTAATGTATTGAAAAAGCTTAATGATAATTTAAAACTTTCTAATAGTTTTTTTTCTGGTGTGCTTTGTTTGTTGGCTTCAAAAATTTCCTTAAGTAAGAGTTCTATGTCGTTTTTTTGTTGATATATATATAAGGAAGGAAATTTTTGAAGCCAATAAGATTTTCGTTCGTTCGTAAAAATATTTGTATCTGCAATACTATCTGCATAACGGCACAAAAGATAGCCACAAGCAAAACATTTTTGCATGTTTTTTGGGATAAACTTTATGCTTAAGTAAAAAGAGCGAGATATAGTTTTTAGAAGTTGTTTTATTTGTTTGTTCATTTTTTTATAAGATCCTGAAACAAGTTCAGGATGACACCCTGGGCTTTTATAAAAGATTTTTTAACTTTTCTATAAATTTTTCAGGCGATAATTTTGTATCACAACCGCCTTGTGCAAAATCTGCTCTGCCACCTGCAGAACCATTTATTTCTTTAGCGAAACTTTTTGCAATTGCAGAAATATCTTGTTGCAAATCTTTTGTTTTCCTTATTATAAAGGATCGCTTGCCACTAATATCTGAGAAAACTAATACAAAAGTTTTTGTTTGATTTTGTGTTAAATTGTCTGACACTGTTCTTAAGTGATTCATGGAAACATTTTCGCCATAACTTATAACTAACTTTTTACCATC
Organism: Candidatus Pseudelusimicrobium marinum; assembly: GCA_018656005.1. Classification (GTDB taxonomy): domain Bacteria; phylum Elusimicrobiota; class Elusimicrobia; order Elusimicrobiales; family Elusimicrobiaceae; genus Pseudelusimicrobium; species Pseudelusimicrobium marinum. Next base: position 21,048 of record JABHZW010000049.1, read on the forward strand.
ATCAATTTCAAATTCTTCTTGGTTGGTTGGTTTTGCAGAAGGTTCTTTTTGTTTTTTTGAAATACTAGTTTTTTCTGCTGTACTTTTTTGTTTTTCAAGATAATCCATAACACTTAAACCGCTCACACCTTCTATCCTTCTTATCCCCGAAGATATGCTTCTATCTTTAATAATTTTTATTTTTAAAATTTCGCTTGTATTGGAAACATGTTTACCACCACAAAGTTCTAAACTAAATTTTGTTTCTGGTTTATTAAAACCATCTTTTGAAATTAAAACAAAGCGAGCGGGGTCTTGATACTCTTCGCCAACTAAAGTAATAGCACCAAATTTTTTAGCGCATTTTAATGGATGTTCTTCACTTAAAACTGGTAATTCTTTTTTTATTATTTCATTGCAGATAGTTTCTAATTTTAAAATTTCTTCTTTTGTCATTGGACGAGGACAGGTATAGTCAAACCGAAACTTTTCAGACGATACATGCGAACCAGCTTGACGAATATTGCCGTCAAAAATCTGTCTTAATCCTTCATTAATTAAGTGAGTTGTGGTATGGTTTGCACGAACTTTTTTATCGTGTTCGGAATCTACCATCGCCAAAACTTTTTGTTTTATTTTTATATCTTCTAAAACTTCTACTTTGTGGATATACAAGTTTTCTAAAGGTTTTTGTGTGTCTAAAACATTAGCAAAAATTTTAGCATCATTTTTGGCATCGCACAATGTACCAACATCGCCAACTTCACCACCAGCCTCGGCATAAAATGGTGTGCTGTCTAAAATTGCATAACCTTGCAAACCTTTTGTAAGCCCGTTTATAAGTTTAAAATCTTCGTCTAATAATGCTAAAATTTTTGCTTTTGCTTTTAAATTTTCATAACCTACAAATTTTGTTTTAGTAACTTTTGTTTCAAGCTCTTGTATTAAAAAACTTTTTTGTTTTTCGCTTTCAGAAATTTTTGTTTTTGACATTTTTCTTGCAACTTCTTTTTCTTTATCAAAACTTTCTCTATCCAATTCCACGCTTTGTGATTTTGCAATTTCTTCTGTAAGTTCAAAAGGAAAACCATAGGTTTCGTATAACCAAAAAGTTTCTTTACCAGAAATTTTCTTTGGATTGCTTGCCAAAATTTCCTGCAACTTTTCTAACCCTGCATTCAAGGTTTTATTAAAACTTTTTTCTTCAAGTAAAATTGTTTGTTTTATAGTGTCTGCATTTTCTTTAAGTTCAAAATACACACCCTCAAAACTTTTTATACAAATGTCTGAAATTTTGTGCAAAAATTCCTGTTCTGCACCAACTTTTTTACCATATCGCAATGCTCTTCTTATAAGCCGTCTCAAAATGTATCCCCTTCCCTCATTAGCAGGCAAAATGCCTTCCGATATTAAAAATACCGAGGAGCGAATATGATCTGCAATAATTTTTAAAGCTGTTATATTTTCTTCAGTTTCCTTTTTGATACCCAAAACCTGCTTAGTTTCTGCCATAATATTTGTAAACAAGTCGGTTTCAAACGGATTATCCACTTTTTGAAGCACCATTGCCAATCTTTCAAGCCCCATACCAGTATCAATATTCTTTTGTGGAAGTGGTTTTAAAGTGCCATCTTGCTGTTTATCAAATTGAGTGAAAACGAGATTCCAAATTTCTACCATATTATCATTACCAAAATCGTAATAAATTTCTGTACAAGGTCCGCATGGTCCGGTTTCACCCATATTCCAAAAATTATCCTCGTCACCGTATTCTAAAATATGATCTTTATCTGCGTATTTTTGCCAAATTTCGTATGCTTCTTTATCTCTTGGCGCTATGCCACCTTTATAGGTGCTGATATAAAGTTTATTTTTATCTAAACCAAGCTCGTCCACTAAAAATTGCCAAGAATATTTTATGGCATCTTCTTTAAAATAGTCATTAAAGGAAAAATTGCCTAGCATTTCAAAAAATGTCAAATGTCTACCTGTATAGCCGACACTATCTATATCTGTTGTTCGCAAACATTTTTGGCAGGAAACTGCTCTTTTCAAATCTTTTTTTATACCCAAGAAGTACGGCTTAAACTGAACCATACCCGCTGCTGTGAATAAAAGTGTAGGATCTGCCTTTGGTATAAGTGATGATGATGGTTTTATGGTATGTTTTTTGTTTTTAAAATATTCTAAAAATTTTTGCCTTATTTCAGCGCTTTTCATGATAAACCTCGTAAAAATGTTAAAACCTACTGGAAATATTATTAAATAAAGTATATCATATTGGTTAGAGGAGTATACTATGGAAAAAAATAGCGGGTACATATTAATACTAATAGGTTTAACAGTTATGGCTGTAACGGCATTATCTGTTTTTAAAGTTTTTACAGGACAAACACCACCAATGGAACTTATCAATATTGCACCTATGGCAATTGAAACACAATATGGTGTTATAAAAATGGAAGACATGGCATATATGTCCAAAATGATAAATTTAATTTTACATCTATTTATGATGTTCTTTATACTAACTGCCGGTTCTAAGGTAGCTATTATCGGGGTAGGGCTTACTAAAAAAAGTAAGTAGGGAATAAAATGGATAAGTTTTTCTTCATTATTAACCCAAAAAGTGGGACAGCAAAAGACAATGCGTCTTTAGAAGATTTTATTTTAAAATATTTTAAAGATTCGCAAATCCATTTCACAGATTATAAAGGTCATGCAAAAGAACTTGCAAACCAATGTGTAGAAGATGGCTTTAAAAATCTAGCCGTAGTTGGTGGCGATGGTACTATTAATGAAGTACTTTCAGAAATTATAGATAAGGATATTAATTTAGCAGTTATCCCAAAAGGCACGGGAAATGGATTTGCGAGAATGATGAAAATCCCCCTCACCCCTAAAAAAGCAATAAAGAGTTTAAAAAAGTGGAAACCGATATCTTGCGATATCGGTAAATTGAACGAGGATTATTTCATAAATATAGCAGGACTTGGATTTGATGCCTTTATTGCAGAAAAATTTAATAATTTACCTTCTAATCTAAGAAAGCTTGGTAAAATTGGCTATTTTCAACTTGCTCTAACAGAATATTTGGAATATCACCATGAAGAATACCAAATAGAATACTATAATGATATCGGCGAAAAAAATATAATAGATACTCGTGCGCTTATGATATCATTTGCAAACGGAACTCAATATGGTAGCGATGCAGAAATTGCACCAGAAGCATCTATCAACGACGGTATGTTAGATATGGTTGTACTCCCAAAACATTCGCTTAAAAATATAAATTCGGTTGGATTTATGTTTATCGGAAGCAGAAATCCGGTGATAAAAAAATCAATTTTGAAAAGTAAAATAATAGAAAACCCATTAAAAAGCATAAAGCTAAAAAAAGCCAAAGTTTTGTGTAAAAACGAAGAAGATAAAATTTTATATCATATAGATGGAGAGCAAAGAAGTGCTAATAGCTTAGATATAAAGGTATTACCACAAGCAATAAAAATTTTGAAACCATAAGAATAAAACAGGGAGACACATAATGAAAATACAGATATCAGCAAGACATGTCCAACTAACAAAAGGTTTAAAAGATCATTCAGAATTAAGGGTAAAAAAACTTGAACATTATTTTGATCATATAGCTTGGGCACAGGTTATATTAACAGTAGAAAAAAAAGCTAAACATAAAGCAGAAATTATTATACATGCAGCAAAACAAACTTTTAGTGCATCGGCTATAAGCACAGATATGTATGCATCTATAGATTTAGCAAGCACAAAAATAGAAAAACAACTTAAAAAACTTAAAGATAAACTTAAAGACAAACATATCCACAGAGAAAAACCAGAAGAATTTATAACAGAAACCGTTATACCAGATCAAGATGTAAGAATATCTGTAGTAAAACCAGTAGAAGTAAAACCAATGAAGGCAGAAGAAGCTGCAAGAGAAATGGAAATTTTGGGCTATAACTTTTGGATGTTCGTAGATAAAGAAACAAAACAAACAAAAGTGATTTTCAAAAGATTAGACGGTAGCTACGGAATATTAGAACCAACAAAGAAAAAACGATAGATTATAAAGAAAAGAGAGGATAAAAAATGAAAAAAATATTAGGAATTTTGTTGATAATCGCATTAGGATTATTTGCTTATAAAACACACCTTGATAAAGTTGCAACGAAACAGGCTATTAATGAAAGACTTCTAGCTGAAAAACAGAATATAGAAGCAAAAAAAGAAATAAAACCTAACGAATTTTCAGCACCAACGAACGAACCTTCTCAGATTAAAGAAAATAAAGCTAAAATAATAAACTATATTAATAGAGAACTTGGCTTTACAACCAAATATCCTTCTGGTTGGATTCAAACTCAGAAAGTAAATTATATTCCCCGTGGTGTCATAGGACAGGTCAATTTTATTAATAATAGTTTTGATAAATCTAAAAATTTCATCCAAGTTCAACTTGGATCATTAGGTTATAATTTTCCTTATAGCAGAGAAGAATTCATGAAAGATTTCCAAAGATCTATGGATATGCAAGGATTGAAACATAGTGATAAAATTATAGAACATAAACAACTAAAAAAAATAATAGTTTCGGAGATATATCGTCCAGGTTATGTGGAACAAAATAATATGATTTGGAAAAAAGACTCAAACAATCAACTTTATATGTACACCGTAACATTTGGATTTGAAAATAAAAATAAAGAATTGTTAGAAAAAGATTTTTCCTTATTTTTAAATAATTTTCAATCCATAAAATAAGGAATTGGTGAGGTAAGAAATATGATGGTACCTAAGATAGAAAAGTCTATAAAAGTAAAGGATTTATTAAAAGCAAAAAAGAAACATCTTAACTTAAAAGTTGTGTGTGGTACTCAACATTTAAACAAAAAAATTACCACAGCAAGCTTAAACAGACCGGGGCTTTCTTTAAGCGGTTTATTAGAAACTTTTAGGGCAGAATCTATCCAAATTTTAGGTAGAGGCGAAAATGCGTTTTGCAAAAAAGAAAAAAAAGCTGTACTAGAAGAAAATCTTGGCAAATTACTTTGTAATCCAGCCGTTCCTTGTGTAATAATAACATCTAAATTAAAACCATGCGAAACACTTAAAAAAGTTTGCAGAAAATGTAAAGTTGCACTTCTCAGAACAGATATGGATACAGCAGTTTTTTCTAATGAACTTACTGGCTTTTTAGAAGGCGAACTTGCACCCGTAACTTACGAACATGGTGTATTGGTACAAGTTTCTGGTATCGGTGTTTTAATTCGTGGCGATGCCGGTATAGGTAAAAGTGAATGCGCTTTGGAACTTATCAAAAGAGGACACATTTTTATAGCAGACGATATTATAGAAGTTCAACGAAGAAGAAGCAGAATTTTAACAGGTACTTCGCCGGCAATACTAAAACAATATATGGAAGTTAGAGGACTAGGTATCATAGATGTAGAACTTTTATTCGGTGTAGGCGCTATTATGGATAAAACTCGAATAGAAATGGAAGTAAATCTAAGACATCCAGAAAAAGTGCATTGCGAAAGATTAGGTTTAGATAAACAATATGTAAATATTTTGGGTATAGATATACCATCATTATCTTTACCAGTTACACCAGGTAGAAATTTGGCGGTATTAATTGAAGTTGCAGCATTGAACGAACAGCTCAAACAACAAGGGATATATCCTGCAAAAAATTTCAATAAAAAATTAAATAAAAAGATTCAAAAAAATCACAAAAAAACAAATGAAAAGAAATAAAAAAATGGTGAAGAATAGTAGAAAAATATTTATAATTTCTGGCATGAGCGGTTGTGGTAAAACATACGCACTAAAAGTTTTAGAAAACTTGGGCTTTTATTGCATAGACAACATACCTTTTAGCATGTTTGATAGTTTGATGGAATTTGCAACAAACGAAAAACAATTAGAGAATGTTGCAATTGGACTAGATATTAGAATTAGGAAAAATTTAGAAAGTATTGTTAGCAAAATTGCAGAACTTCAAAAGCAAGGTACGATAAAACTAATATTTCTAAATTCAGAGGATAAAAGCTTAATAAAAAGATTTTCTGAAACAAGATTAAAACATCCATTAGGTGAAAATGTACTTATATCCATAAAAAAAGAACGCAAAATTTTGCGTCCTATAAAACATATGGCAGACAAAGTTATAGATACATCCAACCTAACACTTGCAGAACTTAAAGAACGGGTAACAAAAATTTTAGAAGTAAAAAAATCTCAAGATATGCAGATAACTCTTATGTCTTTTGGTTTCAAACATAATGTTCCTTTAGATGCAGATATCGTTATGGATGTACGGTTTATAAAGAACCCATATTACATAAAAGAATTCAAAAACAAAACCGGGCTAGATAAGAGTGTAAGAAATTATGTGCTTGGTTTTAAACAAACTATAGAGTTTGTTAATATGTTTACCAAAATGGTAAAAAAGCTTATTCCATCATATATAAAAGAAGGGAAAAGTTATTTAACAATAGCTATCGGCTGCACAGGCGGAAGACATAGAAGTGTGACAATTTCTAAAGAGATTGCTAAAAACTTAAAAAAGCTTGGCTATAATGTTAATCAATTTCATAGGGATAGTAAAAAATAAAATGAAAACAATACTAATAATAACACATGGAACTTTAGGCGAAAGTTTAATAGAAACAGCATCACAAATACTAGGTGCAGATGGGGTACATAATATAAGAAGTTATTCTGTATCTGGCAAAATTTCTATTGAAGATTTGGTTTTTAGTTTAAAAGATGAAATTAAAAAACATAAAAAAGGGGTTATAATTTTTACAGATATTTTTGGTGGTAGTGCCACAAATTCTGCAATGAGCAGTACTCAAGAGTTAGAGGATAGTATTATTATAAGTGGTATTAATTTAAATATGCTACTTTCGGCTTTAACTCATATGGATAAAATGGATACCAAAGAACTTTCTGCAAAAATAGTAGCAGATGGTAAAAAAGCCATTTTAGATGTAAAAGAAGTTGTATTAGGGAGATAAAATGGCTATAACATTTATACGAGTGGATGACAGACTAATACACGGTCAAATAATACAGGCTTGGTTACCTGTAATAAAAGTGGAAGAAATTTTGGTGGTATCTGAAGAAACTGCAAAAGATAAGATAAGAAAATCTATGATGCGGATATCGGTTCCACAAAATTATAATCTTGAAACTTTAAATTGCAAAAGTGCAACAAATTATTTAAAAGAAAATGAATCAAAAAAAATAATGATACTTTGCCACACAACAAAAGAACTTCGTTGTTTAGTAGATGCTGGAGTGGATTTTAAGCAAGTAAATATAGGTGGTATGCATTATAGTCACGGCAAAGAAGAACTTGTAAAAAATGTTTTTGCAGGAGAAGAAGATAGGGAGAATCTAAAATTTTTGCTAGACAAAAATATAGATATAGATACCAGAATGATACCTTCTGCAAAAAACGAAAATATAAAAAAAATTCTTAACTAAGAATTTTTTTAACTGGGAAGTTTCATGGAATTAAGTTTGATTTTAAATATATTAATGCTTTGCTTAATCTCTGCGGTGTTAGAGCTAGACACCTCTTTTATAGGACAATTTCAAATAGCAAGACCCGTAGTTGTAGGAACTATATTCGGTTTACTAACAGGCAATATTATACATGGTTTACAGGTAGGTATTTTCTTAGAACTTTTACTTGTAGATTTTGTTCCCGTAGGTGCTTTTGTCGTACCGAGTGGTAATGTTGCAGCTACATGTATTTTAATAATGCATTCGATTTATGAGTGTCCCCCTCATTTTATATTTCCAATAGGTCTTTTATGTGGATGGGGATATGCTTATGTGGAAAAATATATCCGCATATTTTATTCTGAAAAACACGAACTAACTGAAAAAAATATAGTCAACAATTTAGATACCATAAAAAAATGGCTATTAAGAAATATGTTCGTTAATTTAATATCAACATTTTTATATGTCGTATTTGTGGTGTTTGTTATTGGTAAATTAGCAATGTTAATATTACCTTTTGTAACAGAAAAAATAAATTTAGCCTTAATATTTTCTTACTTAATTATCCCATGGATAGGAGCTGGCAGATTAGCAGTAAATTTTGGAAATAATTTATTTAACGGGAAAGCACATGGATAGAAATATACGCTATAAAATATTTTTTAGGTCTTTGTTTTTAAAAGCAGGTTGGAATTTTAAAAAATTTCAAAATATAGGCTTTCTATTTGTGATGCTTCCTACTTTACGCAAAATTTATAAAGACGATAAAAAATTAAAAGCTGTTATAAAAAGAAATTTAGAAATTTTTAATACAAATCCAATAATGTCTAGTTTTGCTTTTGGGGTGTTAACAAGATTAGAAGAAGAAATATCTAAATCTGAGAAAAAAAATGTAGAAGAAATTGAAGAACACTGGCGTCTTACCAAAGAGGCCATAACAACAGCATCTGCTTCTATTGGCGATAATTTGTTTTTGGCTATTTTAAAGGATTTTTCTTTAGTAGTAGCAGTATTTTTAAGCTTAATAGTATCTTTTAAAAGTTTAACCTATACACATGCCGGATTCTTATATTTTGTAGATGAAATAGAAGTTGTAAATAGTCTAACCCTACTTATACCCGCAATAGCAATGCTTTTAACATATAATATCGCAACCTTAATGATAAGATGGAACGGGCTCAAATTTGGTTATAACTGTACACGGTTTTCATGTTATGGCTTGCGGATTATAAATTGGGAAAGAATAATTAGAAACACAAAAATTGCAGGTTTGATATTAGTAGGCTTATGTGTTACTTATTGGTGGTTTAACACATCGGCAATGTCTGTAAATATTAGTGATGTTATCGTAACATCAATAGAGGCAATAGCATTTATAACACTGGCTATTGTGTTAAAGAAAAAGGGATTTTCAGCCATACAATTATATATTTTATGTATATTAGTAGCTTGTGTGCTATCATTTATAGTACTGTAAGCTATCAACAAGGAGAATTTAGTGATAAAAGAAGAAGTAAAAATTACAAACAAACTTGGCTTACATGCTAGACCAGCTGCATTAATAGCAAAAGCAGCCAGTGCTTTTAGTAGCGATATAAAGTTTGTGAAAAGTGGAATAGAAGTAAATGCGAAAAGCATAATGGGAATAATGATGCTTGCTGCAGAATATAATTCTAAAATAGTTATTCTGATAAACGGCGAAGACGAACAGGACGCATTAAAAAAGATAAAAGATATTTTAAAACAAAAGTTTGAGTAGGCGACAGGATCGCCCCCCATTTTGCCTTCGGCTTATGGGTTGTTAGGGAATAAGAGAAAGGGTTGAGAGAAAATAAGTTAAAAAATTTAAGGTTCGTAATTTTACGAGCATTTTTTCGAAGTTTGAGGCGTTTTGAACCGAAGAGTACGTGCGGAGCAAAGTCCGTAGGACTTGCAGTACTTGAGGTTCAAAAGAACAAAGAAATTCGGAAAAAGGAGAAGTAAGTATGATAGTTATCCGAGGGGTTGGTGCTAGTTCTGGTATTGCTATGGGTCCTGCATACATTTTGGATGCAGAGAAAATGCGAGCACATAAAACTAAAATATCCAAAACCTCTGTAAAATCTGAAGTATTAAAATTTAAAAATGCCGTAGACTTAACTTTAAAAGATTTAGATACAGCCGAAGCAAAAGCATTAAAAATGCTCGGTAAAGAACATGCAAAATTAATAGAAACACATAAAATGATTCTGCAAGATCCTCTTATAAAAAAAGATATCCCAAACAAAATAATAAAAGAAAATGTAACAGCAGAATATGCTCTATTACAAACACTAGAAACTCTAGACGAAGCATTTAATCGAATAGAAGATACTTTTTTTAAAGAAAGACGACACGATTTGTTTGATGTCTGTAAAAAATTACATAACCATATTGCCAAAAAATCCGAACAGAAATTTAAAGATATAACAACACCTGTAATAGTAATAGCTCATACATTATATCCATCAGATACTATCTCTTTACAAGAAAAAAAGGTGCTTGGTTTTACTACAGATATCGGCGGTAAAACAAGTCATACAGCATTGCTTGCACAAACTATGCAACTTCCGGCTGTGGTAGGTTTACTTAATGCCAGTGGACAAATAAAAAATGGTGAAATGATAATAATAGACGGCGAACAGGGTTTGCTTATTGTAGCACCAGATAAAAAAACTTTAGATAAATATAAAAAATTAAGAAAACAATATCTTGAAAGCGAAAAGAATTTAAAAGCGATAGACAAACTTCCAACAATAACAAAAGATGGTCATAAAATTAAACTTATGCTTAATATAGATGTATCGGAAGATTTAAGCAAAATAGAAATTAATGCAGATGGTGTTGGCTTACTTCGTACAGAATTTTTATTTATGAACAGAAATTCTGCACCGGGTGAAGAGGAACAAAAATCTGTTTACACAAGAGTTTTAAAACATTTTAAAAATAAACCTGTAATAATAAGACTTGCAGATTTGGGTGGTGATAAACTTTGTCAATATGCAATAGATAAAGAACTTTGTATAAAAGAAGATAACCCGTTTATGGGTCTTCGTGGTATAAGATTATTCTTAAGATATCCAGATATGTTAAAAACACAACTTCGTGCAATTTATAAAGCTGCCGAGGATAAACAAATTAAAGATACTAATATAAAAATAATGATACCAATGGTATCAACTTTGGCAGAAATTTTAGAAACAAAAAAAATAATTAAAGAAGTAAAAAACGAACTTATATTAACAAATGCAAAAGTAGAAAACATAGAAGTTGGCATTATGGTAGAGGTGCCATCTTGTGCATTAACATTAGATAATATATTGGGAGAAGTAGATTTTATTTCCATCGGCACTAATGATTTAATACAATATATATTGGCGACAGATAGAGGCAACCCAAAAATAACCGACATGTACGATCCTTATAATCCATCTGTTTTAAGAATAATAAGCCTGATAATAAAAACAGCACATCAAAAAGGCAAGCCAGTTGCTGTGTGTGGCGATATAGCTACAGATAAAAATATTTCACCCCTACTTGTAGGACTTGGGATAGATAGTTTATCAGTAACACCGCAGACATACTTAAAAACAAAGCAAAAAATTAGAAACATAACTTTCGAAGATTGTTCGAAAGTGGTAAGTCAGTCGCTGTTAATGGCTAACCCAAAAGAAATAAAGAAATTTGTAGTAGAAAATTTAAATGAAAATCCGTAATTTTTCCATAATAGCTCATATAGACCACGGCAAATCCACCCTAGCAGACAGAATACTAGAGGATACTGGCACTATATCCAAACGCAAAATGCAGGCCCAAGTTCTAGACGATATGGAACTTGAGAGAGAACGGGGTATAACCATTAAAGCCAAAGCCGTAAGAATAAAATATAAAGATTATATTCTAAACCTAATAGACACACCAGGACATGTAGATTTTGCATATGAAGTAGCCCGAAGTTTACGAGCTTGTGAAGGTGTACTTTTACTTGTAGATGCTGCACAAGGTGTAGAAGCACAAACTGTGGCTCATGCCCATTTAGCCCAAACTTTGGGGCTAAAAATAATACCTGTTTTAAATAAAAACGATTTGCAACAATCCAACCCCGATGCTTGTGAAGAACAAATTTGGGAAGTTCTAAAAGATACCCCCACAGCAGAAAGAGTTAGCGCAAAAACTGGAATGGGTATGGACGATTTGTTAGACAGAATTATAGAAGATATACCAGAACCCACAGGCAATAATAAAGAAAAACTTTCTGCATTAATTTTTGATAGTTATTATGATACTTTCCGTGGTGTAATAATTTATGTACGACTTGTTGGTGGCACATTAAAAGCTGGCGAAACTTTAAAATTATTTTCTTCTGGTTTTTCAGCAAAAGTTGAAGAAGTCGGATATATGGTACCCCAACTTAAAAAATGTGCAAAACTTACAGCAGGCGATGTTGGCTATATTGTTACGGGGATAAAAGACATTCATAAAGTAAAAGTAGGCGACACCGTTACCAATGCAGAAGACCCTGTAAAAAAACCTCTACCCGGCTATACCGATGCTAAACCTGTTGTGTTTGCAAGTATCTTCCCGGTAGATTCTACCGAATATGTAGCTTTAAGAAAAGCATTGGAAAAATTAAATTTATCAGATTCGTCTTTCAGTTATCAAAACGAAAATTCTAAAGCACTTGGCTTTGGTTTTCGGCTTGGTTTTATGGGACTACTACATATAGAAATTATCAAAGAAAGGATTGAACGGGAATTTAATATCCCACTTATCGCAACAACACCCAATGTTGTATACCATGTAAAATTTAGATTAAATAAACATCATCCAGATGCACTTAAACTTTCCGCTTTATCAAATGCTGGTGCAGAAAGTCCTGGCTATAAAGTTATAGATAATCCTGCA